>DBLF01000110.1 GCA_002297965.1 Candidatus Segatella papionis | reverse complement strand
GCTGCCCACGTTCGCTTCTACTTGCAGTGGGACAAAAAAGATACCTTGCAAGACATCATCGACAAGCTTAATCACTTCGAAAAGGTTCACGTTGCCTTCGATGAGGCTAACCAACTCTTAATCGTAGAGTAGTCAGAGGCAAGTATTATCAAGAAAACAACCGAGAATATTATGAGAAGATTCATATTTATGATATATCTGTGTATGGCGATTGCAACGAGCTATGCACAACGCTTGTCGCATACTTTCGACAAGGCATCTTTTAGCAAGGCTTTGGTTTGGCTCGACAAGGCACAAAGCCAGTACCGAGTAAACTTTATTTATAATGAACTGGAGGACTTTACCGTCAGCACTTCATTCGCTAACAAGGACATCCATGATGTCGTCAGTCAGTTGATAGGCTTTTATCCCATCCGTGCTACCTTCGACAAGAGCGACATTTACTTCGAGTGCATCCAGAAACAACCCAAGAAATTGATAGGTAGGGTGTTGGATGACAAGGGAGAGCCGATGGAGTTTGTCAACATCGCCCTCTTGAATGTCAAGGACTCCAGCTATGTGAATGGAGGTGTAAGCAATCTTTCGGGCGATTTTGTGATTCCCACTGACCAACAGCAAGTGATAGCTCGCTTTTCTTATGTAGGTTACAAGACCCAATACAAGCGAGTGAACGTTGGCAGAATGGGCAACATCCGTCTCTTCCGTGATGCCTATACACTGAATAGAGTTATGGTAAAGGCTTACAAGCCGCTCTTCCTGCGTAAGGAAGACAAGACCGTTTTCAATGTGAGCGAACTGAAGAATATCGGCTCTATGAATGCCACTGATGTGTTGAAATATGCTCCGAAGGTGATGGTGCTGGATAACGGAACTGATGTCAATGTAAAGGTGAATAGCACGGATGCTGTCGTTTATGTGAACGACAGGAGATTGGCAGGAACAGAATTGAAGTCTTTCCTTACGAGCATCAAGGCTGATGACATCCAAAGCATAGAGATACAGGATACCCATGGCGCAGAGCATGATGCCGACATCAAAGGCGGTATCGTCCATATAAAAACAAGAATGCGTGCTGGTTTCAACGGGAGCATCATGGGGTATGCAGGAAATCTAAGCCCTGAGTCAAGCAAGTTTTATTCTTATTATCCGATGCTTAACCTTAACTTGGGTACAGAGCGATGGAATGTATATGCCTCCACTTATTATATTTGGGCAAGAAATGCCCTATATGGCGAAACTCGTCATCATTTCTTGGAAAACGATACTCATCATCTAACTGCACAACTCTATGATAATAGACAGAATTTATATTTTTATCGGGTCGGCAGTATTTATGCCATTGATAAAAAGCACAATCATTTGTTAGGTGCTGAACTGAATGGAAATATCAATAAGGGGCATGCGCTTAGTGCAAACAATTACTGTGAGTTTACTGATGCGAACAAGAAAACATTTCAAGGACTTTCAACGATGGATGACCACAACAAAACCGATTTCCTAAACGCTGTGGTTTCTTACAATTGGAAGATAGACAAGAGAGATAGCTATTTGAAGGTATTGGGTAACTACAACTACAAGCACGGCTCGAAGAATAATAGCTTTGTGGCAACTTATGATGGCTATGAGCCTTTGCATACAGATGAGTTGAATCTGTCTTCATCGAATGCCAATAACGCTAGTTTACAGGCTGATTTCCGCTATAATTTCCCAAGCAGCTTGGCGCTTCGCTTAGGCTCGAAATTCGAGAATAGTATCAGAACCACAGGCTTGAATATTTGGAATCATCTTGCAGCAGATGATTTGACATCGAGCGATTGGAAATATCAAGAGCAGGTATCGGCTACTTATCTAGGATTGTCGAAGAACCTAGGCAAGAAGGTCTTTGCCTATCTGAGCATGAGAATGGAGAATACTTGGCAGAAAGGCATCAATCGCTTGAGCGATAAGACGGAGGTAGATAAGCGATACACCAACTGGTTTCCATACGTTTATCTTTCCTATAAGTTTGATGATAAGACCAATACCTGCCTTACATATAGCAGTAGTATCGACCGCCCTTCATTCAGTGATCTGACCAATAACAAGGAACGTGTTTCTGCAGTGCTTTATACCACAGGCAATCCGAACGTGCAACCATCCATCAGCAATGTCCTCACGTGGGAGTTGTCGCATGGCAATCATACGTTGTCATTCTCGTATAATCATCAGAAAGATGTGATAGCGGAGTATTTTGAGACGATTGGTGATAAGACTTATCGAGAAATAACCAATTTCGGCTCGGAGACCATTGCGAAGGCAATGTATAGCTTCAATGGCAAGGTTTTGCCTTGGTGGAACCTCAATGCAAACTTGGCTGGCTATTATGATTATATCCCCAAGAGCTGTAATGTGAAGCATATTTGGGTATTTACAGGAAGTTGTGTCAATTATTTCACATTTAAGCGAGTTGGTAGTTTTACAGTAGAAGGTAATTTTTCTACGAATAGGATAAGTGCGAACTACAAGAGTAGTCCTATAGGTTATGTGAATTTAGGCTATAGTCGTTCGTTCCTAAAGAATGCCTTGTCGCTGAACATCAGTGTCTTTGATGTATTCCATACGCTTCGTCAGAAAGGCTATCAGCTCAATCCTGTGTTGAACTATGAGTTTTATCAGAAGGCATACAGTCGTTATAGCTTGTCCTTGACCTATATTTTCCGCAATAAGCATAAGGCTCGCAGTGGTCAGATTCAGAATGATAACGCTATCAAGAACCGACTGTAGCGATGTAAGGACTGGGATAGATGCAAGACTAGGATATAAGCTTGAAGCCTATTTGGGGAATTGTCATGATATCTTTTTGTCTTTTAAAACAAGTTCTCGGGTATCAATATCCAGTTTGTATTTTCCAATGCTAACCATAGAGGCTACATTTTGCAGTGGACTTTCAGTATTGGCAAATCGTAGGATATAGGCTGCAAGTTCAGCGATTTCAATCGGTTTTTTAAGAAAAGCGACAGCTCCTTCTCCCATGGCTTGGGTTAAATACCCCGCATCGATATGAGAGGTCATGAAGATGACAGGTATGCCTGATGCGTATAGCTTGAGTTGTTGCATTTGCTCGATGCTGTTGTTTGTTCCCACCTCTACATCTAATAAGATGATGTTGGAGTGGGATGCTTCTACCACAGATTTCAATCCTGCCAAAGATGTCTGGTAAGTGGGGGAGCATTCCTAACGGCTGTAGCCCCAATGCAAGATGGTGTCATCTTCTCAGATTCCATTGCCCGAAACATTGCCGTGGGCGATGGTCCGATAGATTCTGAGCGCTTGGAGCAAGCTGCAAGACAAGCTTATCTGGCATTATGTAGATTCGCTCCCATTAAAGTTTGACACCAAGATTGGCAGAGACGGAGTGGGATTGAGCCAGGGATAAAAGCAGCGTATCTTGATAGCAAGAGCAATGTGCAAGGATCCTGACTATCTCTTTTTGGACGAGGCTACCAACTCGCTCGATTCTCTCAATGAGCGCATGATAGTGGAGAACCTCAACCTCTTCTACAAGCGCAGAACGGTGGTTGTTGTGGCTCATCGCCTGAGTACGGTGAGAAACGCCTATCAAATCCTGGTGATGAAAGACGGAAAGATAGTGGAAAGCAGAAACCACGACCGACTCATCAAGTTGCATGGATACTACTATGATTTGGTGAAGCACCAGCTGGAGCAGGGCTATTAGGTGTTTGAATACCAATGAAGTGAGAAATATTTCCTCTTTGTTGCAAGTGGTAACTGTAAATAAAGGCAAGTATGACATCTTGACGCTGAATGCGTCTTATTCTTTTCCTCTTCCGTAAAAAGTAAAGGCTAGGGGTGGTGGACGTTATTATCAGATATGGCATCCTTTGGACTATGTCACCAATAATCCAGCATTGTCTGCTCTTTTGTCTTCCAATCGTCAGAATATGGAGGATAATGTTACGGCAGGCTATTTTATGCTGAGTTGCGCATAGAAAAAGCTGTCGCTTACGTTAGATGGCAGATATGAATATTCTGATACCCGAATCAAAATCAGAACCGTTGTAATCAATAGAACTTTATAATGTGAGAATACATCTATATTGCAAATATATAGCAAACTCTAAAAAAGCAAAGTCCAAAGGCTTCAATACCTAGTGGACTTTGCTTTTTTTGTCGATTGTTTGCCCTTTTATGCTTTTCAGTGAAAATATATCAAAAAAGTATTGGGACGTAAGGGATATTTTATTAATTTTGCTGTCGAAATCTTATCAAAAGAAATAACTAATAACGTTCATAACGAAATATGATGAAGTTAAAATCACTAGCACTTTTGCTCATGACCATCGCCATGCCTGCGATGGCAGGGCAGGTTTCGGTGAACAGTAAGGGTATCTCGCTCGTTCTCGATGTGGAGAACGGTAAACCGGCTCAGTACCTCTACTTCGGCACCAAGTTGAACAACGCTGACTTGCAGAATCTTAAGGTGGCTGCGGATGGTCGTATGGATGCTTATCCTGCATACGGTCTGAATACTCCTGCTGAGGCTGCGCTCGCCATGCGTCACAGCGATGGCAATCTCTCTACGGCACTCGTCGCCACGGGCTGCGATGTGAAGAAGGAGGCTAACGCCACCGTAACTACCATCCACCTCAAGGATGCAGTATATAATATAAAGGTGGATTTGAAGTATCGTGCATACAATGATGTTGATATGATTGAGACTTGGACCGAAATCCAGAATGGCGAGAAGGGTACGGTTACGCTCACTACCTTCGCTTCGGCGATGCTTCCTATCCGTCGTGGCGACGTGTGGATGAGTCATCTTTCTGGCACATGGGCTGCCGAGGGACAGTTGCACCACGAGAAGTTGGCACCTGGAGAGTTTGTCATTCGTAACAACGATGGCACTCGCAACTCGCATACCGACCATGGGGAAGTGATGTTCTCACTCAATGGCAAGGGACAGGAAAATACCGGGGCGGTCATTGGTGCCGCGCTCGAATATAGCGGAAACTACAAACTCAAGACGGTGACCGACGACACCGAGTATCATTATTTCTTCGCGGGCATCAACGAGCAAAACTCGGAGTATCATCTCAAGAAGGGAGAGACCTTCAAGACTCCTGCCTTGGCCCTTACTTATTCTGATGAGGGCTTGAGTGGTGCCAGCCGCAACTTCCACAAGTGGGGACGCAAGTATATCCTTGCCCATGGCGACAAGGAGCGCGACATCCTGCTCAACTCTTGGGAGGGTGTCTATTTCGACATCAACCAAAAGGGAATGGACCAGATGATGGCCGACATCCACAGCATGGGTGGCGAGCTCTTTGTGATGGACGATGGATGGTTTGGCACCAAGTATCCTCGCAAGAGCGACAACTGCGCCCTCGGCGACTGGGTGGTAGATACCAACAAGTTGCCTGACGGTATCGAGGGCTTGCTTCGCGATGCCAAGAAGAATGGGGTGAAGTTCGGAATCTGGATTGAGCCGGAGATGACCAATACCACCAGTATGCTCTACGAGAAGCACCCAGACTGGGTCATCAAGGCTCCAAAGCGTGATGCAGTGTTGGGTCGTGGCGGTACGCAGTTGGTGCTCGACCTCTCCAATCCTAAGGTTCAGGACTTCGTGTTCGGTGTCGTAGATAATCTACTTACTAAATATCCAGATATAGCTTACATCAAGTGGGATGCCAACATGGGCATTATGAACCATGGCAGCCAGTATCTTCCTGCTGCCGACCAGAGCCATCTCTACATCGCTTACCACCAGGGATTCGCCAAGGTGATGGATCGTATCCGCGCCAAGTATAAGGATGTGGTGATACAGTGCTGCGCCAGTGGTGGCGGTCGTGCCAACTGGGGATTCTTGCGTGGGTTCGACGAGTTTTGGGTAAGCGACAACACCGATGCCCTGCAGCGCATCTACATGCAGTATGGCACCAGCTATTTCTTCCCAGCCATCGCCATGGCGAGTCATATCTCGGCTGTGCCTAACCACACCGTGTTCCGCACTACTTCCTTGAAGTATCGCATCGACGTGGCGATGAGCGGTCGTCTGGGCATGGAGATTCAGCCTAAGAATATGACCGACGAGGAGAAGGCGCAGTGCAAGAAGGCAATCTCTGAATATAAGGAGATTCGACCAGTGGTTCAGTTCGGCGACCTCTATCGTTTGGTTTCTCCATACGACAACCAGGGTTTGTCATCCATCATGTATGTGAGTGAGGCGAAGGACAAGGCTGTGTTCTACTGGTGGAAGCTTGCCAACTTCTATAATGTTCATCTTCCAAGGGTGAAGATGGCAGGATTGGATGCCAACAAGATGTACAAGGTGCGTGAGTTGGATGTCATCGACAACAAGCCTCTCGACTGCGAGGGCAAGTCATACTCCGGCAAGTTCTTGATGGAGCACGGCTTGGAAATGCCTTATGTCCATGATGTGGATTATGGCAAGAAGAACGACTGGTCTTCTCGTGTGCTTTATTTGGAGGCAGAATAAAGGAAGGTGGGGTAGCGAAATGTTGTCCCCCACTGATACGTACACGTAAGTTTTTTTTTCTCGAAATATCCATCACATCCCTCACGATTATCTTTCGTGAGGGATGTATTTATTTGATGCATAGCGAGTTTGCT
>DBLF01000076.1:8628-13516 GCA_002297965.1 Candidatus Segatella papionis | reverse complement strand
ACTCTTCTGTTTACGGCTATTTACCGTTTTGGCTCGTTTGTAGTGCTTCCTGGCATCAATCCGAGCATGTTGGAAAAATTGCAGTCGCAGACCTCAGGCGGTCTTATGTCGCTTCTGGACATGTTCTCTGGTGGTGCATTTTCCAATGCATCTATTTTTGCACTGGGAATTATGCCTTATATCTCAGCTTCAATTGTTATGCAGCTTCTTGCTGTCGCTGTTCCTTATTTCCAAAAGATGCAGCGAGAGGGTGAGAGTGGCCGCAAAAAAATACAATGGTACACTAGAGTCCTGACTGTAGCCATCTTGGTCTTTCAGGCTCCTAGTTACCTTTTGAACTTGAAGATGCAGGCAGCTAATGCATTGGCAACAGGCATTAGTTGGACTGTCTTCATGATTCCGGCAACTATTATCTTGGCAGCAGGAAGTATGTTCATCCTTTGGCTTGGTGAGCGTATAACTGACAAGGGTGTTGGCAATGGTATCTCTTTGATTATTATGATTGGTATCATCGCTCGTTTGCCTCAAGCATTCGTCCAGGAGGTTACTTCTCGTTTGCAGGCAATTTCCGGTGGTGGTCTGATTATGTTCATTGTCGAGATTCTTATTCTTTACGCAGTTGTTTGTGCTTCAATTCTTTTGGTGCAGGGAACTCGTAAGATACCAGTTCAGTATGCTAAACGTTTGGTTGGTAACAAGCAGTATGGTGGTGCACGTCAGTACATTCCATTGAAGTTGTTTGCAGCTAACGTAATGCCAATCATCTTTGCTCAGGCTTTGATGTTTATTCCATTGGCGATAGTTCGCTATCAGTCTGAGAACGCCAGCAGCGTTGTTCAGCAGTTGATGGATAACCGCAGTTTACTTTACAATGTGGTTTATGTAATCTTAGTTATTGCATTCACCTATTTTTATACTGCGATAACATTGAATCCAACTCAGATGGCTGAGGATATGAAACGTAACAATGGTTTCATACCAGGTGTAAAACCAGGTAAGGATACCGCTGAGTACATTGATACCGTAATGTCTCGTATTACTTTGCCAGGTTCATTATTTATAGCATTTATTGCGATTATGCCAGCTCTTGCAGGACTTCTTGATGTGCAGCAAGCTTTCTCACAATTCTTCGGAGGTACCTCTCTGTTGATTTTGGTAGGTGTTGTGATTGACACATTGCAGCAGATTGAGAGTCACTTGCTAATGCGCCACTATGATGGTCTTCTCAATTCAGGCCATACACGTCAAGGTGGTGTTGCTGCTTATTAATCTTTATCTTTTGAAATGCAGATATTTCTTAAGACAGAGGATGAAATTAACCTAATGCGGAGTGCAAACCATCTTGTTGGGTTGACCTTGGCAGAATTAGGTAAACATATAAAACCAGGTGTTACGACTCTCCATTTGGATAAGGTGGCCGAGGAATTCATTCGTGATCACGGAGCAATTCCAACGTTTAAGAATTTTCCTAATCCATATGGAGAGCCTTTTCCCGCTAGTATATGCACATCTGTTAATGATGTTGTTGTACATGGCATACCTAGTGATAAGGTTGTTCTTAAGGATGGAGATATCGTTTCCATTGACTGTGGAACGCTTTTAAATGGATTCAACGGTGATAGTTGTTATACTTTTGCTGTTGGTGAAATTCCTTCGGATGTTAAACAGCTCTTAACTGTAACTAAGAAATCTCTTTATCTTGGTATTGAGCAAGCTGTGGCAGGAAATCATTTGGGTGATATTGGTTTTGCGATTCAAAATCATTGCCAAAATTTTGGTTATGGTGTGGTTCGTGAATTAACAGGTCATGGTATTGGAAAAGCGATGCATGAAGATCCACCTGTACGAAATTATGGCAGTCGTGGTTCTGGAATCCTTTTGAAAGAAGGCATGTGTTTAGCTATAGAACCTATGATTACTATGGGCGGTCGTCAAATAGGTTTGTTACCAGATAAATGGAGCATTGTTACAAGAGACCGTCAACCAGCTGCTCATTACGAGCATACAATAGTTGTTCGAAAAGGTAAAGCTGAAATTTTATCTTCATTCGTAGAAGTTGAACATTTAGAAGGACAAAATTTTTAATTATGGCAAAACAGGCCGCTATTGAGCAAGATGGAACAATTGTAGAGGCATTATCAAATGCTATGTTCCGTGTAGAATTAGAGAATGGTGTAGATATCACTGCCCATATCTCTGGTAAGATGAGAATGCATTACATCAAGATTTTACCTGGTGACAAGGTTAAGGTGGAGATGAGTCCCTATGACTTGACAAAGGGTAGAATTGTTTTTAGATATAAATAATATTATCACAATATAAGGTTATGAAGACAAGAGCATCATTAAAGAAGCGTTCAGCTGATTGCAAAATCGTTCGTCGTAAGGGTCGTCTTTTCGTTATCAACAAGAAGAACCCTAAGATGAAATTGCGTCAGGGCTAATGTTAAAGTTCTGTAAAAGTGCTTCTGTTTCAAAAAAAAGTTGTACTTTTGCACCGCTTTAAAGAAAAGTATTAATTTTTAATTTTTAAATTTATCAATGGCAATAAGAATTGTTGGAGTAGATTTGCCCCAGAATAAGCGTGGCGAAATCGCATTGACCTATATCTATGGTATTGGTCGAAGTAGTTCAGCAAAGATATTGGATAAGGCTGGTGTAAACCGTGACTTGAAAGTCAGCGAGTGGTCTGACGATCAGGCAGCCAAAATCCGTGAAATTATCGGCGCTGAGTTCAAGGTTGAAGGTGATCTCCGTTCTGAGATTCAGATGAACATTAAGCGACTGATGGATATTGGTTGCTACCGTGGAGTTAGACATCGTAATGGTCTTCCTGTTCGTGGTCAGAGCACTAAGAATAATGCTCGTACTCGCAAGGGTAAGAAGAAGACTGTTGCTAATAAGAAGAAGGCTACTAAGTAATTTTGAAGGAGGAAATTAATTATGGCAAAGCAAAAAGCAACATCTAAGAAGAGAAACGTACGCGTTGACGCAATTGGTCAGCTTCACGTACATAGCTCATTTAATAACATTATTGTATCTCTTGCTAACAATGAGGGTCAGATTATTTCTTGGTCTTCGGCTGGTAAGATGGGTTTCCGTGGTTCTAAGAAGAACACTCCTTATGCTGCTCAGATGGCAGCTGAGGATTGTGCCAAGGTAGCTTTCGATCTTGGTCTTCGCAAGGTTAAGGCTTATGTTAAGGGTCCAGGTAACGGTCGTGAGTCTGCTATTCGTGCCATCCACGGTGCAGGTATCGAGGTTACTGAGATTGTTGATGTAACTCCATTACCACATAACGGTTGTCGCCCTCCAAAGCGTCGTCGTGTATAATTGCATTCATAGATACAAATTTTATAGCATTTTATTAATATTATGGCTAGATATATAGGTCCGAAATCTAAAATTGCGCGTCGTTTTGGTGAGCCAATCTTCGGCGCAGACAAAGTTTTGTCCAAGAGAAACTTCCCTCCTGGACAGCATGGCAATAATCGTCGTCGCAAGATGTCTGAGTATGGTGTCATGTTGGCAGAGAAGCAGAAAGCTAAGTACACATACGGTGTATTAGAGCGTCAGTTCCGTAATATGTTTGACAAGGCTGCCAAGGCTGAGGGTATTACCGGTGAGGTTCTTCTTCAGAATCTTGAGTGCCGTCTTGATAATGTAGTATTCCGTCTTGGTATTGCCCCTACTCGTGCTGCAGCTCGTCAGTTGGTAGGTCACAAGCACATCACTGTTGATGGTAAGGTTGTTAATATTCCTTCATTTGCAGTTAAACCAGGTATGGTAGTTGCTGTTCGTGAGAAGTCTAAGTCACTCGAGGTAATCGAGGCTGCACTCGCTGGTTTCAATCACAGCAAGTATCCTTGGATTGAGTGGGACGAGAATTCTAAGAGTGGCAAGTTCTTGCACAAGCCTGAGCGTGCTGACATTCCAGAGAATATTAAGGAGCAGTTAATCGTTGAGTTGTACTCTAAATAAATCATTAAATTAATGGCGATATTAGCATTTCAAAAACCTGATAAAGTAGTAATGCTGGAGGCTGACAATAAGTTCGGAAAGTTTGAGTTCCGTCCTTTGGAGCCTGGCTTTGGTGTGACCATTGGTAACGCCTTGCGCCGCATTCTCCTTTCATCATTGGAGGGATACGCTGTCAATACTATCCGCATTGCGGGTGTTGAGCATGAGTTCTCTTCTGTACCTGGTGTAAAGGAAGATGTCACCAACATTATCTTGAATCTCAAACAAGTTCGATTCAAGCAAGTAGTAGAAGAATTCGAGAATGAGAAAGTTAGTATCACCGTTGAGAATTCCACAGAATTCAAGGCAGGTGATATCGGCAAGTATCTGACTGGATTTGAAGTGTTAAACCCTGATTTGGTGATTTGTCATTTAGACTCCAAAGCTTCGATGCAGATTGATTTGACAATTAATAAGGGACGCGGTTATGTTCCTGCTGATGAGAATCGTCAATTCTGCACAGACGTTAACGTTCTCCCAATCGATTCCATCTACACCCCTATCCGTAACGTAAAGTATGCGGTTGAACCTTATCGTGTTGAGCAAAAAACCGATTATGACAAACTCGTACTTGAAGTTACAACAGATGGTTCCATTAGTCCAAAGGATGCATTGAAAGAGGCTGCTAAGATCCTCATTTATCATTTTATGCTCTTCTCAGATGAGAAGATTACTCTTGAAAGTCCTGATCAGGAAAATAACCAAGAGTTTGATGAAGAGGTTCTTCATATGCGCCAGTTGCTTAAGACTCGTCTCGTAGATATGAACCTTAGTGTTCGTGCCCTCAACTGTTTGAAAGCAGCTGATGTTGAGACTTTAGGTGATTTGGTTCAGTATAACAAGACTGACCTCTTGAAGTTCCGCAACTT
>DBLF01000076.1:3222-8570 GCA_002297965.1 Candidatus Segatella papionis | reverse complement strand
ATTTGCTCGAGAGTCTGAATCTATCTTTTGGAACTGATATTTCAAAGTATAAATTAGACAAGGATGCATAATGTATCCTTTGTCCAAAATGAACAAAACAAAAAATGAGACATAATAAGAAATTCAACCATTTAGGTCGTACTGCTTCTCATCGTAATGCGATGTTGGCTAACATGGCTTCATCACTTATCTTGAGCGAGCACAAAAGAATCACTACGACCCTCGCAAAGGCAAAGGCTCTTAAGAAGTATGTTGAGCCATTGATTACTCGTTCTAAGAACGATACCACTACTTCACGTCGTGTAGTATTCCGTTATCTTCAGAACAAGTATGCCGTTAAGGCACTTTTCGGTGAGGTTGCTGAGAAGGTAGCTAACCGTCCAGGTGGATATACTCGTGTAATCAAGTTGGGTACTCGTCAGGGTGACGCAGCTGAGATTGCTTTCATCGAGCTTGTTGACTTTGATGAGAATATGGCTAAGACTCCTAAGGCTGCTGCAAAGAAGACTCGTCGTAGTCGTAAGGCAACTAAGGCTGAGGAAGCTCCTGTAGCTGAAGCACAGGCGGAAGCTCCTGCAACTGAAGAGGCTCCTAAGGCTGAATAAGTTAAAATACATCTCAGATAATTCGAAGCGCTTTTGTCATCTGGCAAGAGCGCTTTTTTCTTATCTCTTTGAAAACCTAATCTTCTTTTAGGGTTTCCCCTAATCAATTTTAGGGATATTTTCCTTCTACATTTCCTGATTTTGTATTATCTTTGCATTGGAGTTTGAAGAAGAGGTTCTATATTAAATGTTTTCAGACGACTATCACTTATTTCCTCTTTCTTCTTTCTCAGAGGTTTTGATTTAATTCTTAGTTAAGATATGAAAAAGTTATTGGTAATTGCATTGTGTTCAACATTGGTTTTTAGTAGTTGTGATACATACACGGGTAGTGGTGCCTATGCTGGTGCTTCGATTGGTTCCATCTTGGGTTCCGCTATTGGTGGATTGAGTGGTGGTCCTCGTGGTTCTGATATGGGTACTATCATCGGTATGGCCGGTGGTGCTGCTGTAGGTGCTATTATTGGAAGTCAAGCTGACCAGCAACAGGCTCAACGTGAAAGTGAGTATCGTCAAGCTAGACGAGAAAGACAGGAACGTATGCAACGTTCACATAATTATGATGATACCTATGGCTATTCCTCTAATAGTAACAATACTGGTTCTAACCAAGTTGATAGTTATACCAATGGCACTAACGTTCCTTCTGTAAATAGTCCTGAAATTTTTGATTCCACTAATAGTGGTGATGACCGTCTTTATGATTTCAATGGAAAGGATTATACCGGAAATTACAGTGCACAGCAACCTACCACTCAGATGCCTTCTGCAACTGTCGAGGAATTAGGCGCTCGTTTATCTTATTCTCCAACTTTGGAAATTGTAAATGCTCGTTTTGTTGATGATAATGAGAATAATATGCTTGATCGCAATGAGACTTGCAAGTTGATTTTTGAAGTGATGAATCGTGGTAACCAGCCTGTTTATGATGTTGTGCCTACAGTTATCGAGACTACCGGCAATAAACACATCTTCATTTCTCCAAGTATTCATATAGAGAAGATTGATGCAGGCTCTGGAGTTCGTTACACTGCTATGGTAAAAGCTGACAAAAAGTTGAAGGATGGTTCAGCTCGTTTCTGTGTCTCTGTGATTCATGGAAATAAAGCTATATCTAAGGTCAATGAGTTTAATATTCCTACTAGAGGAAAGTAATATGTGTTCTATATGGCAATAAAGCCAAGAATCATCTTAGTGGTGATTCTTGGCTTTGTTGTTCTTGGGGGCAGATTCTGTTTTACCTGTCTTATTTTCTCCTTTCCTTTCATGGTTCCTTTCTTTATGATTATGGCTTTCTTCTTTATCTCCATATTTGTCTTCCTTTTTGTTATAGATATCTTCCATTTTCCTATGATGGTTAGCCTCTTTTTGACTATAGATATAACTATCCTCTTTTTGCCCTTTAGTATCTTCTCCACTTCTACTCTTCCCATCTTTTGAGACTTTGGCATTTTTCGCCTCCTTTTCTTTTCTCCATTTAGGATAATCTTTGAAGTCGCTTTCTGCCATTTCAAAGTCTATCTTTGGGAGTTTATCGTCTTCTGGGCGATAAGGAACAGGATTGTCTAATCTTTCCACTTTTACGGTAGCCACACCTTGCGCTATCATGCCAATAGCCTTGGCCGCAGCCCAAGAGATGTCGATGATTCTCCCTCTTCCAAATGGTCCTCGGTCGATAACTTTTACTATGACGCTTTTGCCATTGCTTATATTTGTAACTTTCAACTTTGTGCCGAATGGAAAGAAGCGATGGGCACAAACCAAACTGTCGTGATGTATTTTCTTACCGCTAGCCGAACGTGCTCCTGTTGCTTTCTTTGAGTAGAAAGAAGCTTTGCCATGTTGATGCTTTTGTGCGCAGCATGGTACCATACACAATGTAGTCAATAATGATATGATAATAAGTCTTATCTCCATAACTTCTCGGTATTTTTGTTGCAAATATATAAAAAAATGTTGAAAGATGCAAGTAAATATCAGAAAATCAGTATCTTTGTATCTAGAATTGGTGCACAAAGTATCTGTGTAGTAAACTTTCTATTGCGCAAAGTCGTGTTTCCTTTCATAACTTAAAACAACTGATATGGAAAATAATGTACCACAAGAGTGGAATAAGTTCTATTTGAAAGATGTGTCGTTTGTCAATCTGATGATGCGTCGTATCTATAATGTGCTGATTGTGGCAAACCCATACGATGCGTTTATGTTGGAAGACGATGGACGTATCGAGGAGAAGATATATAATGAGTATATGGAACTGGGACTTCGATACCCGCCAACCTTCACCCAAGTATCTACCACTGAGGAGGCTGCCGAAGTCTTGCGCTCCACCGTCGTCGACCTTGTGATTTGTATGCCTGGCAATGCCGACAATGATGCTTTCGACGTGGCACGCGACATCAAGGGCAAGTTCCCGAACATCCACTGCGTGGTGTTGACTCCTTTCTCGCATGGCATTACTAAGCGTATGGAGAACGAAGACTTGAGTATCTTCGACTACGTGTTCTGTTGGTTGGGTAATACCAACTTGATTCTTTCCATCATCAAGTTGATAGAGGACAAGATGAACTTGGAGCATGACATCCAGGAGGCGGGCGTGCAGATGATTCTCTTGGTGGAGGATTCCATCCGCTTCTACAGTTCCATCTTGCCGAACCTTTATAATTATATCTTGGAGCAGAGCAAGAATTTCTCCAAGGAAGCCTTGAACCGCCATGCCGCTACGATGCGAATGCGTGGACGTCCGAAGGTGGTGCTCGCTCGCACCTACGAGGAGGCTTTGAAGCTTTACGACAAGTATTCCGACAATACCCTGGGTGTCATTAGCGATGCTCGGTTCCCTCTGAAAAATGCAGCCAAGGCTTTTGGCACCTTGACGGAAACATTGCCGAAGCCCAAACATCGTACCGATACCTTTGGTCGAGAGAAAGACCCTGAGGCAGGACTCAAGCTCTTCCGTTATATCCGCAAGAACGATCCTTTCGTTCCTCTTATATTGGAGAGTTCAGAGAGTGAGAACCGTGCCAAGGCAGAGGCAGAAGGCTTCCGTTTCGTCGATAAGAACTCGAAGAAGATGAGCGTGGACCTTCGTCAGTTGATGGAGGAGCACATGGGTTTCGGCGATTTCATCTTCCGCGACCCGAAGACCCATGAGGAGATTATGCGCATCCGCAGCTTGAAGGAGTTGCAGGATAACATCTTCAATATTCCTAACGATTCGATGCTCTATCACATCAGTCGCAACCACATGAGCCGCTGGCTTTGTGCCCGTGCCATTTTCCCGGTGTCAGCTTTCTTGAAGAATGTTACATGGGAGCGGTTGCAGGATGTGGATGCCCATCGCCAGATTATCTTTGATGCCATCGTGCAGTATCGTCACATGAAGAACTTGGGCGTTGTGGCAGTCTTCGACCGCATGAAGTTTGATAAGTACGCCCACTTTGCCCGTATCGGCGAAGGCTCGTTGGGCGGCAAGGGTAGGGGCTTGGCTTTCCTCGACAATGTCATCAAGCGCCATCCGGAGTTCAATCAGTATGAGAATGCCACGGTGCAGATTCCGAAGACCGTGGTGCTCTGTACCGACATCTTTGATGACTTCATGGAGAGCAACAATCTCTATCCGATAGCCCTCAGTGATGCGAGCGACGACGAGATTTTGAAGCATTTCCTTCGTGCCCAATTGCCGGATTCGTTGATAGCCGATTTCTTCACCTTTTTCGAGGCGACAAAGAGCCCTATCGCCATCCGATCCAGTTCGCTCTTGGAAGATGCCCATTATCAGCCTTTCGCTGGCATCTATTCCACCTATATGATACCTTACTTGGAGGACAAGTATCAGATGCTACAGATGTTGGCTTGTGCCATCAAGGGCGTCTATGCCTCGGTGTTCTATCGCGATTCCAAGGCTTACATGACTGCCACTAGCAACGTCATCGACCAGGAAAAGATGGCGGTCATCCTTCAGCAAGTGGTTGGCAAGACCTATGGCGACCATTTCTACCCGAACATGAGTGGTGTGCTTCGTTCGCTCAATTATTATCCGATAGGCGACGAGACGGCAGAGGAGGGTATCGCTAGTTTGGCGCTCGGATTGGGCAAGTATATCGTGGATGGAGGTCAGACCCTGCGAGTTTGTCCTTATCATCCTAACCAGGTGCTCCAGACTTCCGAGGTGGACAAGGCGTTGAGCGAGACGCAGACCCAATTCTATGCCCTCGACATGAAGCACGTGGGCGAGGACTTTAAGGTGGACGATGGATTCAACATCCTCAAGATGAAGGTGAAGGATGCCGTAGCCGATGGCTCGCTCAACTACATCGCCTCCACATTCGATTCCTACGACCAAGTATTGTACGACGGCGTATATGAGAATGGACGCAAGGTGATTACCTTTGCCAGTGTGCTCCAACATGATGTCATCCCATTGCCTGAGATTCTTCAGATGTCGATGAAGTTTGGAAGCGAGGCGATGCGTCGCCCTGTGGAAATCGAGTTCGCCTGCAATATCAACGCCGACAAGACCTGCGAGTTCTATTTGCTCCAGATTCGTCCGATAGTGGATGCCAAGGAGATGCTCGACGAGGATGTGAAGGCGATACCTGACAGCGATTGTTTGTTGCGCTCCCACAACTCGTTGGGACACGGCATCAGCGAGGATGTGGTGGACGTAGTCTATGTGAAATACGATGATAACTTCTCGGCGATGAACAACTATTACGTTGCCGACGACATCGAGCGCATCAA
>DBLF01000076.1:0-3095 GCA_002297965.1 Candidatus Segatella papionis | reverse complement strand
ATCGTGGAGGTGGCGTTGAAGAACTACAACATCGACCCGAGCCAGGGCACCCATTTCTTCCAAAACCTTACCTCCTTTGGTGTGGGCTATTTTACGATAGATACGAATATCGAGGATGGAGGCTTCGTAAACAAGGCGATTCTCGATGCGATGCCGGCGGTGGAAGAGACCAAGTACGTTCGCCATGTTCGTTTCGAGCATCCGATGCGGATATTGATGGATGGCAAGAAGCAAGAGGGGGCGGTACTGCTTCCAAAGGTATGAAGGTGTTTACAAAGTTAAGGATACTTGTCGCTTCTCCTAGTAATACTTGTCGCTTCTCCTAGGGAAAGTCTATGTTCAACGACGCTGAACGTGTGTTCAACGACGTTGAATGTGTGTTCAACGACGCTGAATGTATGTTCAACGACGTTGAACATAACTTTTCCTTAGGCTTGTCGATGATTGCATCTAGGTCTATCGACAATTTTCCTTAGGCTTGGAAACAATTTCTCTTATATTCTTTGGCGTTTTCAAATAAATGTTCTATCTTTGCAAAGTATTTTAAATCAACTGATATGAAACATTTCAACCTATTAATCCTATTGATGGCACTGATGCTGAGCGTGATGCCAGCGTTAGCGCAGGAATATCGTAACCCTGTAATCCCGGGGTATCATCCAGGCCCTTCTGTATGTAGCGTGGGAGATACCTTCTGTCTCGTCAACTCTTCGTTCCAATATTTCCCTGGCGTGCCTATCTTCCAGAGCAAGGATCTCGTACACTGGCAGCAAATAGGCAATGTACGCAATGTGAAACTCCGTGTTCGCAGCGATGGCAATATGTATTATTTCGACTATGCGCTCAAGGATAATGAGTTCCAAGAGTTGTGTGCGGTCAATTGCAGCTTGATGAGCACCGAGGTGGCTGGGGGATTCACTGGCGTAACTTTGGACCTGATGGCTGAGGGCAAGAACTGCCAGAGTGGCTCAGGAGTGTTCCAGTACTTTCTTTATGACGAAAAGTAGAGTCGGGGGTGCTAACAATGAGTATTAAGTAAAAAGAATATAAATGTTACAGGAAACAAAAGAAACAAAGCAAATCACGGACAGGAAATATCTTGTCCCCTTCATTTTGATAACGTCGCTCTTCTTCTTGTGGGGCTTCGCTCGTGCCATCCTGGATGTGCTCAACAAGCATTTCCAGAATGCCTTACATATCAGTATCACCCACTCGGCTCTCATCCAGGTGACTACTTATCTCGGATATTTCCTGATGGCGATACCTGCCGGCATCTTCATCAATCGTTATGGTTACCGACGGGGCGTAGTGTTCGGACTCTTGCTCTTTGGCATGGGCTCGCTGCTCTTCATCCCTGGTGCGGCAGTAGGTAGTTTCTATGCTTTCCTCGGCTGTCTCTTCATCATTGGATGCGGATTGGTGTTTCTTGAGACGGCTGCCAATCCATACGTCACTGAGTTGGGAGCGAAGGAAACGGCGACCAGCCGATTGAATCTCTCGCAGTCGTTCAATGGCTTGGGCGGCATCTTCGCCACCCTGTGCATCGGACAGTTCCTCTTCAATAATACCGAGGAGGGAGGCAATGTTGCTGTTCCTTATGCCATCCTGGGCATTTTGGTGCTTGCCATCGCCGTGGTGTTCTCTCGTGTCGATTTGCCTGAGATTCAGCATCAGCATACGTCTGAGGACGAGGCGCATGGGTCGAATATCAGTAAGCTTTTTGCCCATCACAAGATGTTTGTCTTCGGTCTCTTCGCTCTCTTGAGTTACGAGGTGGCAGAGATTTCCATCAATTCCTATTTCATCAATTTCGTTACCGGAATGCACTGGGTGTCAGACCGTACGGCATCCGTAGAATTGACTTGTGCCTTGGCATTCTTCATGGTAGGTAGGTTCTTGGGAGCTTGGATTATGCGCAAGGTCAAGGCCACCACGATGTTATTGATTTGTGCCGTTGGCAGCGTATGCTGCATCTCTGTGGTGCTGATGTGTTTGGGGCAGATATCGATGGTAGCCTTGCTGTGTAATTACATGTTCGAGGCGATTATGTTCCCTACCATTTTCAGCATCGCCCTCACGGGGCTAGGCAATCTCACGAAGACTGCTTCTTCGCTTCTGATGATGACACCTATAGGTGGCTGCGGCTTCCTCCTGATGGGTATGATAGCCGACCGCACCCATGTGGTGATGCCTTTCGTGGTTCCTCTCATTGGTTTTCTAGTGGTGCTGGCTTATGCTATAAGAGAGTATAGAATTGCAAAGTGTAATTAGCAAATTGTAAGGAGAAATGAGCCGCAAATGGCAATATTAACTTTTTTAACTCGATTGCAACACGAAAAAGCGAGATTACATTTTGCGATTTCAAAAGAAAAAAGTAAATTTGCACTCGGTTAGGAGAAAGGTGCCTTGCCGACACCGAATCCCCACCGACGAAATATAGAAGAATGTTTCATTAAAACAATAAATTTAAAAATTATGGCAGTAGATTACAAGAAAATCGGTCTTGTGAACACTAAGGATATGTTCGCAAGAGCTATCAAGGGCGGTTGGGCCGTTCCTGCTTTCAACTTCAACAACTTGGAGCAGCTCCAGGCTATCATCCAGGCTTCTTCTGAATTGAAGTCACCTGTTATTCTTCAGGTTTCTAAGGGTGCTCGTAAGTATGCTAACCCTACATTGCTTCGTTACTTGGCAGAGGGTGCAGTAGAGTACGCTAAGGAGTTGGGTTGCAAGCATCCTGAGATCGTGCTTCACCTCGATCACGGTGATAGCTTCGAGACATGTAAGAGCTGTGTAGACTTCGGTTTCTCTTCTGTAATGATCGATGGTTCTGCTCTTCCATACGAGGAGAACATCGCATTGACAAAGAAGGTTGTAGACTACGCTCATCAGTTCGGTGTAACTGTAGAGGGTGAGCTCGGTGTCCTCGCTGGTGTTGAGGATGACGTAGTAGCTGAGGAGTCTCACTATACAAAGCCTGAGGAGGTTGTAGATTTCGCAACTCGCACAGGTGTTGATTCATTGGCAATTTCAATCGGTACTTCTCATGGTGCTTACAAGTTCAAGCCAGAGCAGTGCACACGTGACCCTAAGAC
>DBLF01000050.1 GCA_002297965.1 Candidatus Segatella papionis | reverse complement strand
GTCATCAACGCCATGCGTAATCCTTTCATTCAGATAATCTCCCACCCAGGCGATGGAACAGCAGAGCTGGACTTCGAGGCTTTGATGAAAGTTTCCAAGGAAACCCATACCTTGCTTGAAATCAACAATCACTCCATGGCACCTATCCGACACAAGACAGTGGCTGTGCCTAACAACTTGGAGCTATTGGAACTTGCCAAGAAATATGAGGTACCTGTCATCTTTGGAAGTGATGCCCACTTCTCCACCATGATTGCCGATTACGGCAACATCATGCCATTGGTAGAAAGGGTTCAATTTCCTGAAGACTTGGTGCTCAACTACAATCCAGAGAAGTTCAAAGCTTATCTCAAACCAACACCTGGGAAATAAGAAAGTATCATTTTGTAATTCTAGATAATATGATTTCATTTGAAAGTGATTATAACAACGGAACCTTGCCTGAGATTTTGGAAGCTCTGGGCAAGACCAATGACGAGAAGACCTCTGGATATGGATTTGACCCATATACCGAAGCAGCCCAAGAGAAAATACGCAAGACCATCGACATGGAAGATGCTGATGTCTGCTTCCTTGTGGGTGGAACCCAGACCAACACCACGGTCATTGACTCCGTCCTCTTGGGATGCGAGGGCGTGATTTGCGTGGAGACGGGACATATCGAGGTGCATGAGTCGGGAGCAGTTGAAGCCTTTGGACACAAGGTCATTACCTTGCCATCCACTGACAGCAAGCTGAATCCGGATACTTTGACTTCCTATATGGACAACTTCCTGGCCGATGAGACTCACCCGCACATGGTACAGCCTGGCATGGTCTATGTCTCCATGCCTACCGAACTGGGCATGTTATATACCAAGGAAGAGCTGGAGGAGTTGGACAGAATCTTGCAGAATATCCTATCATAAAGAATATAATCATCAGTCAACAATATGCAAATACTCTTAGCGTCAGCCAAAATCATGAATGCTTCCACATCAGTGGACGTTCCAATGAAAAGCAAGCCAAGGTTTCAAGAGCAGGCCGGACAGTTTGCCCTAGAACTTTCCACATGGGACACAAGCCGTCTTATGAAGAAACTAAAGTGCAGCCACGCCATCGCCCAGGAGAACCAACAGCGATACCAAAGCTTCTGGAACGAGACTGAGCAGTTGCCTGCCCTCCTCACCTTCTTTGGCCAGGCTTACAAGTATCTCCAAGCTAACAGCTTTAGCCAAGATGACTTAACCTTTGCTCAAAGGCATCTCTTCATCACTTCTTTCCTGTATGGGTTGTTACGTCCATTGGACATGATTCACCCTTATCGAATGGAGGGCAAGGTGAAACTGGATGCTGCCGAGAACAAGAATCTCTTTGCCTATTGGAAGCCTTATCTCACGGATATGCTGATTGAGGAAGTGAAGGCAGACGATGGCATTCTCATTCATCTAGCCACCGAGGAGTTTGAGCATCTCTTCGACTGGAAGCGAGTTTGCCAAGAGGTGAAGGTGATACAGCCTTTGTTTTATGTCGATAAGGGTGACACCATCAAGGTGGTGTCCGTCCATGCCAAGAGTTGCCGAGGAGCCATGACGAGGTATATCATTCAGCATCAGATTTCCCAACTATCCGACATATTAGGCTTCGAACTGGAGGGATTCAGATATGATTCAAATTATGGGGATGAACTTCATCCTCACTTCATCAAGAAATAAATATAAACTTACAGATTATTAAAAATTTACGATTATGGAAGTAGGACAGAAATTACCAGAAGTTCTTGGCATTGACCAGGACGGAAAAGAGTGGACGCTTGCCGAGTTGAGTGGCAAGAAGATAGTGCTTTACATTTATCCTCGCGACTCCACTCCAGGATGCACCAACGAGGCTTGCAACCTCCGTGACAACTACGAGCGTTTTCTCGCAGAGGGCTATGTTGTCATTGGCGTGAGCACACAGGATGCCAAGAGCCACAAGAAGTTCATCGAGAAGAACAACCTGCCTTTCCCGCTTATCTGCGATACAGAGAAGGCGCTAGTCAACGAATTAGGCGTGTTTGGAGAAAAGAAAATGTGCGGCAGAGTGTCAATGGGTGTATTCCGCACCACATTCATCGCTGATGAGAATGGTGTCATCACTCGCATCATCGGCCCTAAGGAGATCAAGGTCAAGGAACATGCCAGCCAAATCTTGGGATAAAACTTATGGATAAGGAAATCATAAGAATGGCCACGATAGCAGACCTTGATGAAATCACCTCTCTGGAAGCAGCCTGTTTTCCAGAAACAGAAGCTGCATCAGGGAGGCGTTCGAGTGGAGACTACTTAGGAACATGACCACAAAAATCATCATCATCTTATTGGTTATCAATGTCATTACATTCTTAACCTATGGCATTGACAAATGGAAGGCCAAACACGGCAAGTGGAGAATATCGGAGGCGACATTGCTTTTACTTGCCGTATTTGGCGGTTCTATAGGGGCATGGTTGGGCATGAAGGCTTGGCACCACAAGACCATGCACCTCAAGTTCAAGTATGGCGTTCCTGCCATCTTCTCATTAGAAATGGCCGTTGCCTTGTATTTAGCTCTCTTTCGCTAGATACAAGGCAGGTGGCTTATTCATTTCTAGTAAGTTGCTACTCCTATGGTCAGGAAGCAAACCTCATCCTTCGCTTCCATGTGATGCTTGCTACCTGCCTTGACCAGTACATACGTATCCTTGACCAAGGCTATTTCCTGACCATCCACCCACAAGATGCCATTTCCAGACAATCCCAGGTAATGCTCGTCCATGGTTGGATGGACATGCTCCCCCACCTTCTCATCTTTCTTTAGTCCTTACGCCAGCATGGTGATGGAGTCCCCTTGCCATCGTAGTCTGTGGAGACCCAGACAAGGCATTGGCTGGATGGGAACAAGAGTTCTGGATACAGGATTGTGCAGCAGCTTTTGGGATTGCCCAAACACGTCATTACCCTGAATACCATTGTCATTGGTTACCCAAAAGGTGAGAAAAAATACAAGGACAAATGGAAGGATGATAAGAGCATCCACATCCATTTCTTTAGAGCTGGCAGCTTCTTGGAGGCAGAGAAAGGCATGAAAGTTGCCATTCATGAAGATTTGGGTTTGGGCAATCCTGAGAGAATGAAGAAAATGGGCATCCAAGAAAATAAACTAGATGACATTTCGTTTAATAATATGAAGTTATCTGACGGCAGATCCATCGACAAGTTTGCGGTCTTCAAGACCAAATATGGCAATTACTCCATGAGAGCTATCGTGGATGGACAACAATAGTTTGTCAAATCATAAAACTAAAAGCAGAACGGTATGAAGTTAACATATAACGACTATAAGAAGAAAGTGAGCATCATCGACGTGTTGGTATATTTGGGTTACAAGTACGACAAGTCGAAAGGAAAGTCGCGCCCTAACTTCGTGCTGCGCAATCACAAAGGTGAGGACATCGACCGAGTCATCATTACCAATCCCGAAGATTCGGAACATCAAGGTTATTGGAGAAGAAATGGCTCCAGCGGTGATCTCATCACCTTCATCAAGGAAAACCTAAACAGTTTCCGTGTGCATGGAAACAACGACATCGACCGCATCAACAAGGTGCTCCGTGACTTCGCCAACGAACCTCACGAGGACTATAATTCTCAAGACTTTCTCGATAAGAATGGCATCAAGAAAGCAGAGCCATTCAACCTCAAACGCTATACGATGCTCAACGTAAAGGGAGCAGAGAGAGCTACCGACTTCCTCTTCAAGACTCGTGGCATCGACCGTGATACCGTGGCAACCTTTGCCGACCACATCTATCTCGTGATGGACAAGGAGGCGAAATTCAAATTCAAGAACATAGGTTTCGCCTATACCACTCCTGGCAGCGATGAGATTTGTGGCTTCGAGATTCGTGGCCATGCAGGTTTCAAAGGGAAGGCTACTGGCACGAATAGCACATCGGGCTTATGGATAGCCGACCTTTCCGAAGGTGGCCCGATGAGCGTGAAGCATATTTATTTCGGTGAAAGTGCCCTCGACATCATGGCTTTCTATCAGCACAACAAGGCGACGCTCGATGTCAAGTCGAGTGTATTTGCCTCCCTTGGCGGGAGTTTCTCCGATCAACAGGTGCTTGGCATGTTGGAATATTACAAGGATGCCAAGGGCATCGATTGCTTCGACAACGACTTGGCAGGAAAGATTTTCGGCTTGCGCCTGATGATGTTGGCACAGGGTGAGAAATTGAACGCCATTGTCAAGGATGCCACAGGCGAAGTAACTTTCACCATCGGAAATGATTCCTTCAACATCCCGATTGCGGAGGTAGGAATCCCTGCCCTTTCCAATCATCACCCCGTACATTACAAGGCGGGAGCCTGCAAACCTCCAGTAAATTATAAAGACTGGAATGATGTCGTACTGAATAAACCTATGTCCCCCCAAAAACTGTAAAAACTAGCAAAAACAGCTGACGATTCATCACGAACCGTCAGCTGTTATTAAATATGGGGTAATATGTCTTTTATTTATGTCTTCGATGGAATATGCCAAAGTGATTAAAGCATCTCTGCTGGAGTATAGAAATCCTTAAAGAACTCACGCAGCGCTTTGGCACAATAAGCTTTTTTGTCTAACACCTCTGGCTTACTAGCATATTGCTCTATTTCCAAGAGTTTATTCAAGCATTCTGGCGCATTGGCCATTGTTACTTCCTTGCAGAGTTGCATCGCCTCATTCTGCTCGAATCCAAAATGATCGATGATGAGCTTGGCAAACCGCTCTCGCTGGAGAATATCGCCCGTCTTTTCTTCCTTCTTGGAAATAAACTGCTTGGACTTGAATATCTTGAAGAGAATTTTCTCAGGCTCACCAGTTCTGCGAGTTCCTGTATAGACCTTCTCATAGTCAAAATAGTAATCAGAAAATCCCTTGTCTGCCATCTCTTTCAATTCCTTCTTGGCAGGGTCAAGCACTCGCTGCACCACATGTCGGAAAGACTGATACTTGTTCTTGATACAAAGATAATCACGCAACTCGGAGGTCGTGATGATAAACGACTCCTTGCTCGACTTCCACATGGTAAGATAAGTATAGAGCTTCTGCGAATACTTATTCTTCAGGTTGTTGAGCACCACAACCTTGTTGAGCATCTGATAACCCATGTCAAGACTGATGAGCTTTTCAGCGATGTCATAATCCAAGGTGAGCACGCAATAATGGCAAGGGGTGGTTGGCTCGAAATACACATTGCAGAAGTTGGTGTACTTCACGAACATTTTTCCCGTAGGTCCCTTGTAGGGCACATTTACCACCAAACCCGCCAGGAGCATAATACTCTGTTTGAGGTCTTGGTAATTACGAGCATCGACGCCAAATTCATTCAAATAGATTTTGATGCTGACACCTTTTTCATCTACCACATCTTCATTCTGGATTCTACGGATAGCCGTGCGAACATCACCACCTCTATTCAGCATATCACGAACCAAACTCTGGATTTTGTTGACCGCAGCGATGATAACTCTATTCTGCATCGTAGAGGTATCCATACGCATCAAGGTGAAGGTAACCGGCTGCAAAATATCTCCCTTGCCTGGTTCCACCTTCACCAATTGTGGCTTCTGCGCTTTCTGTAATCCAGTAGCCTTCTTATGTGATTGCTTTTTCTTATCTTCCATTGACGTATCACTTTTAAAATCGCATTCGTCAGGACTAGTCTTAGTAGCCTTTTCGAATAGCGTTGACAAAGTTAAACAAATTATCTCATAAATCCTTCATTCATAAAGAAGAAAGTTCTATTCCTTTGTTTTTTTTAAGAATATAAGGCAAAATACTACTATTTTTGTTACGCTTTTGGGGAGTATATGGATGGCTGCTGTACAAAGAACTATTGCTTGGTTTCTTTTCTCAATCTAGCTTATATATAGCAAGTTATCTTAATAACTTGCATGTAGAGTGATAGTAGTGTCTTGAAAATATGTTTATATTTTTCTAAAAGTACTATTTTTGTTACGCTTTCAAAACGAAGAAATAGGGATATACTTCGGAATTTGTTACGCATGAGCCTCTATTATTCAGTATATCAATCATTTGGAAGCATCCCGAGAAACAGCCTAAAACGTATGTCAAAGTCCCTTGCGATAAGATTCTTCTAGTAGGTTAAGATGAAAATGGTTGATATTGTAAATTACCTTTATTTTTTACTGAAATAATTCCAAATATTCTCAAAAGAGTACTATTTTTGTTACGAAAACAGGAAAAAGTACTATTTTTGATACGTTTTGCTCTGATTTTATACTATTTTTGTTCCACTTTAAACTATTTTTGTTACGCTACACTTCGGAATTTGTTACGCTTTATCATTATAATTAACTGATTTTCAAGCCATTCGATTCTGCTCTAATTTCTTTAATATATTATTAAATAAAAGAACTATTTTCAAAGACAAAAAAGAATTCAACAAAAGGGAAATATAATTTTAGGGGCAAAACAGAACGATTTATGAAGAAACAGATACAGAAAGTTGCGGGCGTAACAAAAATAGTAGTCCTATGGTTACTCGCTTATTAATCCTCTAGTACCGATATGTTAATTGATTGTTAAAATGGAACTCACATTTGTTACACTTTTACTTTAGATAAGTAGTAATAATAAGTTGATACTTAATTAGATAGTATTATTCATAATTATCAATGTATTTACTACTATTTTTGATACAGATTTGAGGTAATTGGAAGTCATTCTTCTTCATTCAAACACTTCATCTTGCCCACTTCTCTTTATTGCAAATATCTGTTAAAACTCTATCCGGATTTGTTACACCTATCTTAACAATATGGTAATACCATGATTGAAAATCAACTAGTTAGCAATATAAAATATTAATATTTTGGCACTACTATTTTTGTTACACATTCCTCCTAATGCCATATATACTATCGTCATAATGGCAAAACTCTATCATATTTTGCCTACATTCTAATGTAAATAACTGTTAATAGCCATTCCTGTTTTGTTACACTTTTCTTAAAGTTATCAATATAAGATAGTTGAATATCAAGCTTTTACGATTTTAAAATCTTAATATTTTGATACTACTATTTTTGATACACCTTTCTATCTTTCTTCACACACTTAATTCTTGTCTCTCTTTTTCACAATCTTCCATTTCCCTCTTGCGTTTATATAATGTAGAAAAAGTAATTTATTATTTTATATATTTATAATTCTATTATTTTATATCTTAACCTTTAAGTTATTAAATTGTTATAATATTAAATAACTTATTATTTAAATATTAAGTATATTAATGATTAAATATACAAATATCTAAATAATAAATATATTTATAACTTTATATATTAGTTATGCAAATACTAAATATTCTAGATACTAAATGATTTTGTAATTGAATACTTAAATATACTTAATACTAAGATGTTTCTTGTATAAAAGTACGAAAGTTATTAATAATTTTAGTATCTTTGCCAACGAAAAAAGGGCGGTGCCTTCAGGGCACTCCCCTACTCTACCAAGAGAATAACAAGGTTAATGATTTAAAAATATGGGGAATAATAAGGTAATTGTTTTTGCAAACCAAAAAGGTGGCGTTGGCAAGACCACACTTTGCATTATGTTTGCACACTATCTGCACTCACTCGGCAAGACCGTCTATATATTGGATGCAGATAAGCAAATGACAGTTTTCGACCGCCGTACTGATGACTTGAAGATGGAAAGAAAGAAGCCGGAGGATGCTCCTTTCGGTATTGGTTCCATCGACATCAAGGATAAGGAACAGGTGATAAAGGCTGTCAATCTTGCCAAGGAATTTGACGGAACGATCTTGATTGATACTCCGGGAACCATCACTGAGGATGGCTTGATTCCTATCTTCGTGAATGCGGATGCGCTCATCTGTCCATACGACTATGAGACCAATACGTTGAAATCCACAGGTGTATTCATCCAGTTGATGCAGATGCTTAAAGGTAAGTTTGAGAAATTTCACGCCAAGTCTTACTTTGTGCCAAATCGTGTGCGTAAAGGACAAGGTCGTGAGGCAGACCGTTTGTTCTGGTCAAAGACAGACTCTTTGTTCAGGGCTTTCGGCGATGTCACTCCTACTGTTTTCGACCGTGTGGACATCCGCCGTAACTCAACGATGACCTGCAAGCCAGAGCAGTTGGATCTTGTGAAGGAGGCTTTTCAATACATAGTAGATAACATTTATGGTGAGGAGAAATAATAATGGAAAATTTTGATGATTACGCATTGCCTGGTGGACTTGATGGTTTGACAAAGGCAATCCACAACCAGCATCCAAATAAAAAGGAAGAGGAAAAGGTTGAGACGACTCCTGAGGCAAAGGCTGAGGAGCAGAAGGATAAAGAGAACGAAGAGAATGAGGTAAAAGAAGTAAAGGCACCAAAAGCTGTCAAGAAGCCTGCAAAGAAGGCAGAACTTGAAGAAGTGCAGATTACGGATGATATGTCCTCTCTCGACAAGGTTCTGGCTTACGCCGATGCTTTCTCTAAGGAATATCGTGGTGGTGTCAAGAAGTCAGGCAACATGATTATGATTGACGAGGACTTGAAACTCAGTCTGGATAAGTTGAAGTTAGCTTTCTCTGGCGAGCAGAAACTTTCTGTAAAACATCTCGCCAATGCCATTATCAAAATGTTCTTTGAGGACGAAGCTGTTAGAGAGGCTTTGAAGGCTCGCCTCAAAAAGTTGTAAATAGATTCTAAGACATAGATTCTGTTGGATAGAATTCTTTGCATAGTGATAAGGTGCTCTCTTGTTCCGAATGGAGTGGGAGAGCACTTATTTTAAATATTAAATAATGAAGTAATAAAATACTTTTTTATTTTATAATTTGTTTATTTTGTTATCTACATATTTTAAAACTTATATATTTTATAATCTATTTATTTTGTAATCTATATATTTTATTAATTATATATTTTGAATATTATATATTAAGATGATAACATATTTCGTAATTTAGTTGTTTTATATCTTTGATGTTTTGTTTCTTTGTAGTCGAATATATTTATTAACTTATTATTCTATAATCTTGATATTTCGTTATTCTATATAAAAAATGTTTTATTAATAAAAATATAAAATAATGGTAGAATTGTTATTGTCGATGGGGATGCCAAGTCGATAGCAATAATTATGCAATTAGCGAAACTTTTCCCTGGAAATGTTTCTCCCCCAGTGTCCTTTACCTCCTTTTCCAACCCAGAAAACTGGTTCATTTTGGTCCATTACCAATTATTTTCGCTTTTCCATGAAAATAATCGGGAAAAATGCTTGTAGTTTCGAATAAAAACGTTACCTTTGCAACCGATAAAAAGTGCTCGTTTCATACAACGAATTGCACAAAAAAGGTGTAGATGTAGAGAATACTTTACATTTTAACAAAATAAATGTTGTGGTATGAATCAATATAACTCATTGCGCCTCCATGAGGTCGCAGCCAACAACATAACAGCGGCAGGCATTCTCAGCTAAGGATTCTTCTAGATGCTGTCGTTAAACCGACTAAAAGGTATCTCATAACCTTCGTGCGATTGTCATGAAGGGAAAGGAAATTACATTCTCATGCAAACCATCCATAACGTACAGCAAACTGGCGAAGTTGACTTCCATTGGTTCATCGTTCGCACGCAACCTCGGCAGGAGGAGGCGTTCGCCGATGTCATCACCAAGGCGCAAGGCTACGGCAAGAACATCCTCGAAGTTTACTGCCCGGTCAACACCACCGTGCGGGTGCGACGCAATGGTAAGGACATCACTACACCTCTTTATACAGGACACGTTTTCGTTTACGCCACGCTCAAGGCACTCTCCGATTTCATCGAACAGGAGTATCCACAGGGCGGCATCCTCTATTTTAAGAGGAAATATGCCGACAGCGATGAGATAGGACAGTTGGAACCCCTGGTGGTGCCCGTGGAACAGATGCAGCTCTTCCGTGAGTTCATCGACAGCTACCACGACGACATGGTCATCCTCGACCGCCCTTACTCCGACTATGCCTTCAATCCCAAGAAGGGGGAGTACAATGAGGTGGTCAAGATAGTGGAGGGTCCTTTCAAGGGTCGCACGGGATATGTGGCGAGATTCGACGGCGACAAGCGACTGGTGTTCAACCTGCTCGAATACGAACAGGATGCCATCGTGCCCGTCACCATTTCGATACCGAATCTCTGGGCGTTCCAGCTGGTTCGTCTCACCAACATTAAGGACCACAAGGTGGGCAATGCCACCGAGCGAGACCGAGCCATCGACCGAATGCTCGGCACGATACAGGCATGTGGATACAAAGACCTATCCCTCTCCATCCTCGAAAACATCGTGCAGCTCCTCTGCAACCAGACCACCTGGTCGGGCCTTTGCAAGTTGCTTCGCCAGCAGAAGATGGAAACCCTGAGCCGTGCCTTCGCCGCCTATAGCAAGGAAGATGTCTCGCTGATATTCTCCCTCATCCGCTACGAGCGCAGCAACAAGGGCTACGTCCACAACACCTGGCGCCGCAACTTCCTCCGTCCCTTCCTCACTCCTTCGTCAGGACTGGAAGGAGTAGAGGAGAAGAAGGATTTATCCAGCCCCGCCCAGTCGAGACTGGAATATTATGCCGCCCTAGGCAGAAAATCCGTGAAATCTGTAGGAGACAAAGAAAATTCGGCAGAGCCGAAAAAATCTGTGTCATCTGTGAAATCTGTGGGAGATAAAATCATCCCCCACGAATCCTTCACAGAGTTAATCCGTCCGATAGAAATCCGTGAGATCATCTTCGACCCAGACACTCGCCAGGAGCAGACGATCAAGTCCCCGTACTTCGCCCACATCGGAAAGATGACCGACGACGACGGTACCATCACCTATTTCGTCAACTGGGACAAGTTCCTGATGGAGTATTTCATGACCGGCGACAAGGCAAACCTGAAGCTCCTCGAAGGCAGAACCCATCAAGTAAAGAATCGCAAGAACCGCATAGTAGGGGAGAAGCTCATCGCCTCCTTCCGCAACTATGCCCCTACATTATATATGATATTAAGGTCGGAGGATTTCCCTGTGAAGGCCGCCGACAACCTCAAGGTAGGCGACCATCACCTCAATGCCTTCATCGTGAAGGTGAAGGCAGGGGAGGATGAAGAGGCATCCCTCACCACGTTGGTCGATACCTGCGTAAGGGTATGCGAGGAAATCAACTCCTCCGCCCACCTAGCCATCTGGCGCGTGTATCTCCGCACCGTTTGGCTGCATTTGTAATCTAGAACTTTTATATTAATAAGGTATCCTTTTATCCCGCTAGGCGTTCCGACGGATTTGCAATCCGTCGTCAAAAAAGGTTCGACCTCGTTATTTTGCGGATTTGCAATCCGCTTATCCGCTTATTATATCAGCATAAAAAACATAATTCAATAAGGCAAATGATGAATTCAGGATTTGTGGCAAGTGCCGAAATCTACATCCAGCAGCTCCAAGAGGAAGGCAGGATGTCGGCAGCCAAGAACCAAACCTCCGTGCTCAGGCGGTTCATCGCCTACCTCGGCAAGAAGGAAATCCCCTTCAAGGACTTCGACGCCGTGTTGATACGCAACTATCACACATGGCTGGAGCGACAGGAACTGGGCACCAACACGGTTTCGGTGTATATGCGAAACCTCAAGCACCTCTACCGTCAGGTGGCGGAGGCGAAAGGTCAGGAAGTAGAAAACCTATTCAAGAACATCAATTCTAGTTATCGTATGAAGCAAGATCGCAATGGCTTGACTTTGTCGGAAATCAAGAAGTTGCGCAAGATGGATTTGAGCAACGAGCGTCCCTTCGTATCAGTTTCGAGAGACTTCTTCCTCTTCTCCGTCCTGGCGCACGGTATGGCAGGCGGCGACATCTTCTATCTCACCACCGACAACATCCATGGTGGCGAACTCACCTACGAGGTCCATGCCACGGGCAAGGAGGTCACCATCCCTTGGGAGCCGGCGATGCAGGAAATCGTAGATCGCTACAAGCGTCCCGATTCCCCCTACCTCTTCCCCCTGATAGATGCCTCAGACGAGGAAGACCGTTATCGCCAGCACACCCAGACCTTGCAGCGCATCAATCGCCAGCTCCATAAGCTAGGCGAACTCCTCGACCTCCCCTTCAATCTCAACATGACGGTGGCCCGCCATTCCTGGTCGAGCATGATGCAGAGTGTGCCGGTCAGCAAGCTGATATAGATAAGTTAAAATCCCCGAAATCATTGGCGGATTGAAGATAAAGTCATAACTTTATCCAATTCTTGATTATTAAACGGAAACAATATGACAAGCGACAAAATTAATGAGGCTGGCGACTCACAGATAGTCCTGTATCAACCTAATGAGAGTGTTAAACTAGAAGTAAAGGTTGATGCCGGACATGATACTGTATGGCTAACACAGCAACAAATAGCGGATTTGTTTGGTACAAAGCGACCAGCAATAACCAAACATTTGAATAACATTTTTAAAAGTGGAGAACTAGAGCAGAATTCAGTTAGTTCCATTTTGGAACATACTGCTTCTGATGGGAAGGTTTATAAAACTCGGTTTTATAATCTTGATGCTATTATTTCAGTTGGCTATCGTGTTAATAGCGTTAATGCTACGACTTTTCGTAAATGGGCAACGAATGTACTTCGAAATTTCCTTCTTCAAGGCTATTCTGTGAATCGTCACTTGATAGCCTTGCAGGAAAACATGGATAAGCGCATGACTCGTATCGAGGATACGCAAGCCAAGCAGCAACAGCAGCTCGACTTCTTCATCCGAACCTCCACCCCTCCTG
>DBLF01000038.1:383-7415 GCA_002297965.1 Candidatus Segatella papionis | reverse complement strand
GCCAAGAAAGTGAAGAGTGAAGAACGAAGAGAAAACGCCAAGAAAGAAAATGCTCCGTTAGGCGTTCCGGCGGATTTGCAAATTTCGTGCAAACGAGAGGAGAGTCAAGCTTGCTTGAACTCTTCCGAATGCAGCCGAAATTCTCTTCAGAAATCCGACGGCAAGGAGCGAACAAGCGAAAACACAGACAAATATACACACCAAGAATTAAGAGCAGCCTTTGCCAGCCAGAGCATCCTCGACCGCCAGGGCAAGGTACAGCTTGTTGGCTTTGGTCCTGGCGACCCAGACCTCCTTACCCTCAAAGCTGCGAAAGCCATCGACCATGCCGACATCATCTTCTACGACGACCTCATCGACCCTTCTTATCTCGAAAACAAAAAAGCCGAGAAGGTATATGTGGGCAAGCGAGCTGGCTATCATCACAAGGAGCAAGCCACCATCAACCGTCTCTTGCTCGATGCCGCCCGCCAAGGCAAGAACGTGGTTCGCCTGAAAGGTGGAGACCCGATGATCTTCGCCCATGGCAGCGAGGAGATAGAATACCTGGAGAGCAACCTCATCCAAGTAGAGGTCATCCCAGGCGTTACCACAGCCTCAGCGCTCGCCGCCTCCCAGAAAATCAGTCTCACCCATCGTGACTTCTCTTCGAGCGTAGCCTTGGTGAGCGGTCATACCCCACAACCTGTCACTCCCGATGCCGAGACCTTGGTCTATTACATGGGAGCCAAGCAGCTGCAAGCCATCGCCACCAAACTCATCGACGAGGATGGATGGGCATTCAATACGCCAGTACTTCTTACCTATAATGTAAGCAGAAAGGACGAGCAGACCTTCGAGACCACCCTCTGGAAATTGAGAAATGGAGAAGAAGCAACAGCTAACAATTACAGCGCAGCGACAGGAAAGAACGCCGGCGAAAGCATCGCCCTAGCCGACCTGCCGACTCCCCTCATTGCCCTCATCGGCAACGTGGCAGTACTGAAGCACCGCCAAGCTTCCGCCATCAAGCCAACACTCTATACTGGCAATATGCCAGCATTGGAGAAGCGCAAGCCTGACTATACTTACACGCCGCTCATTGAGATGCACGAATATGAGCCTGTGCATTGGACTCAATGGGAAGGAGAGCCAGAAAAAAAAGGAGGAGATAATGATCGAAAAAGTAACTTCGAAAAAGAAGTAGAAGAAGACAATGAAGATGGACTCGAATTCGATGAGTATGAATGGGCGGAAGAGTTACAAGACAACTTGAACGACTTCGACAGCCCATACAAAGACATATTCCTCTTCACGAGCCAATACGCAGTAAAGGCTTGGTTCAATCTCCTTAGAAAAACAGGGAAATCAACAGCTGCTCCAAAGGATGTCAAGTTCGTTTCGATTGGAGCGACCACCACGGCAGCCTTGCAGCAAGAGGGAATCAAGGACATCGAACAAGTGGAAAAAGACAACAGCTTTGGAGTCATCGAATGGTTCAAGAACAAATATGATTACTACAGAAATGCAGCGATTCAACATCAAAAGCACAACTGGAGTGAACTTTATCATTCGGAAGAGGAAGAGGAAGAAGAGGAAAACGAGGACTTGGACGAGAACATGAATGAGGATTTGGAAGAGCATCGCCCAGCCATACTCTACCCTCAGTCCAATCTCTCCAACAATACGATTGCCGAAGAACTTTACAAGGCAGGATACGACGTAGAGACCATCTCCGTTTATGTCAACAAGATGCCGAAGCATCCTCGCCGAGTGAACCTCAATCACTTCAAGCGCATCGTCTTCACTTCGCCATCGACCATCGACAACTTCATCAAGCTCTATGGCAAGCTGCCGGACAACGTGGAGTTCATTACCCGTGGGCCTATCACACAGGCGCATCTAGACGAAATATTAAACAAAGAATAAAGAACATTTAAACCGACATAGATTATGAAAAGATTTAGAGAATTTCGTAAAGACCAGGCTACTCGCGACAAGTACGCCGACGTAAAACTGAGTGCCGCAGACTTCATCTACCCTTACTTCGTAGTTGAGGGTGAGAACCAGAAGGAGGAAATCTCCACGATGCCTGGCATCTACCGCTTCAGCATCGACACTCTCTTGAAGGACATCGAGGAAATCAAAGCCCTCGGCATCAACAAGGTGCTCCTCTTCGGAGTCATCCCAGACGAGGAGAAGGACGAGCGAGGCAGTGCCGCCTATGCCGACGATGCCCTCATCGCCCGTGCTGTGAAAGCCATCAAGGCACAGTTTGGCAAGGATATCATCGTCTTCACCGACGTCTGCCTCTGCGAATACACCAACCACGGCCACTGCGGTCTCTTGCACGACCACGACGTGGATAACGATTCTACTCTCCCACTCCTCGCCGAGGAAGCCTACGTACATGCCAAGGCGGGTGCCGACTTCGTTGCCCCATCAGCCATGATGGACGGACAGGTGGAAGCCATCAAGAACCGTCTTCGTGAGGGTGGCTTGGACAAACAGTGCAAGGTATTGGCTTACTCAGCCAAGTATGCCTCAGCCTTCTACGGTCCTTTCCGCGACGCAGCCGACTCTGCCCCAAGCTTCGGCGACCGCAAGAGTTACCAGATGGACTTCCGCACCCACGACCAAGGCTTGGAAGAGATTGCAGCCGACATCGAGGAAGGAGCCGACTGGACGATGGTGAAGCCTGCCATGCCTTACCTCGATATGATAGCAAGAGGCGTGGAACGTTTCCCTAACATCCCGATGGTAGCTTATCAGGTGAGCGGCGAGTACTCGATGCTCAAGGCTGCCGCCAAGCTCGGTTATCTCGATGAGAGCCGTGTAGCATTCGAGAGCCTCATCGCCATCAAGCGTGCCGGAGCGCAATACATCATCACTTATTATGCCAAGGAGATCATCGAAAAGGCTGATGAGTGGAACATCAAGATTGGATGACCCCACGTTCACCCATTCTGTCAACAATCAACATTCAACACTCAACATTTCTAAAGATGAACGAAAGAGTAAAATCAGCCGCCGCTTTCGAGGAGGCTAAACAGATAATTCCTGGCGGAGTCAACTCCCCAGTGAGAGCATTGAAGAGCGTGGGCACAACCCCTCTCTTCGTGAAGGAGGCAAAAGGCCCATACATCTACGACATCGACGACAACAAGTTTATCGACTTCTGTATGTCTTGGGGTGTCTTTATCTTGGGGCATAACAATGACAAGGTGAGCCAGGCGGCAAGCGACGCCGTGTTCCGTGGCAGTAGCTTCGGCATCCCAACCATCGCCGAGACCACCCTCGCCGAAAAGGTACGTGAGTCGTTCCCAAGCATGGAGCGCTTGCGCTTCGTCAACAGTGGCACCGAGGCTACGATGTCAGCCATCCGTGTGGCTCGTGGCTATACCGGCAGAGACATCCTCGTCAAGTTCGAGGGCTGCTATCATGGTCATGCCGACCACTTGCTCGTCAGTGCAGGTTCAGCAGTGGCTAAACTCAACAACGCCTCTTCGGCTGGTGTACCAGCAGGCTTCACCCAATATACCGTGGTGTTGCCTTACAACGATACCGAAGCTTTGGAGAAATACTTTGCCGAGAATGGCGACAAAGTGGCAGCGCTCATCATCGAGCCTGTGGCTTGCAACATGGGTGTGGTTCCTCCTACCCGTGAGTTTATCGAGGCTACCCGCAAGGTGACAAAGGAACACGGAGCCATCTTGATATTCGACGAGGTTATCACTGGCTTCCGCCTCTCTTATGGTGGCGCACAGAAGCGATTCGGCATCACACCGGATATGACGACCGTCGGAAAGATTGTGGGTGGTGGTTTCCCTGCCGCAGCCTTCGGAGGTAGAGCCGACATCATGAGCGTATTGGCTCCAGACGGTCCAGTTTATCAAGCTGGAACCTTGAGCGGCAACCCAGTGGCGATGGCAGCAGGTTACGAGACCTTGCGTCAGCTTGGCGAGCCAGGCGTCTATGAGCTGCTCGAAGAGCGCAGCAACCGTTTCCTCTCTCGTCTCGAAAAGATTGTGGAGGGCAAGGGTATCCAAGTGAACCACGTGGGCACCATGTTCACGATGTTCTTCAACGACAAACCTGTGCGCAACTTCCAGGATACAAAGAAGAGCGACCAGGAGCGTTTCGCCCGTTACTTCCGCAAGATGCTGGAGCACGGCATCTACGTGAGTCCGTCGCAGTTTGAGGGCAACTTCATCTCCCTCTGCCATACCGATGAGATACTCGACTATGTATTGAAGTCGATCGAGGAAAGCATTGACTAAGGAAACGCCGAAGAAAAACTCGAAGAAAGAACTTCAACTGATTCTAAAAGAACAGGATAAAATGAGAAAAGCAAGGATAAATCAAAAATATCCTTGCTTTTTTTGTGCCATTCGGATAAAAGTTGTATCTTTGCAACACAATTTAAAAGTACATGAGGCAATGAACAAGACAAGCAGCAGAATACTACCCGTGGGTATCCAATCTTTTGAGGAAATCAGGACAGAAGGATACCTATATGTTGACAAGACGGATTTGATTTTCCAGCTTACCAACAAGAGGAAGAAATACAATTACCTGAGCCGTCCACGACGCTTTGGCAAATCACTGCTTGTTGATACACTGCAAGCCTATTTCGAGGGAAGGAAGGAATTATTCGATGGACTGAAAATCATGCAGATGGAGAAAGACTGGAAGCAATATCCTGTCATTCGACTCGACATGAGTTTAGGAGGCTCTACCCCCGAAAGTTTAAACTCCTATTTAGACGATGCCTTCCATGAATATGAAAAGAAATACCAAATTGACGTTCGCCCCTCTGCCTCACTTGCCGTAAGGCTAAAAGGAATCATCGAGACCGCTTTCGACAAAAGTGGCCATCAAGTAGTTGTACTCATTGACGAATATGACTCCCCACTCCAGCATACGTGGAAGACACCAGAGCACGAACCTTGCCGTAACATCTATCGCGATGTATTCGCCGTTCTCAAGAATGCCGACCGATACGAGCGCTTTGTATTCATCACAGGCATTACTAAGTTTACTCAAATTTCCCTTTTCTCCGTGCTCAACAATCTGAGCAATATCAGTTTCGATCCCGAATTCGCCGCCCTCTGTGGAATCACCAAAGACGAGGTGACAACGAACTTCTTGCCAGAGATTGAAGCAATGGGGAAAGCAAACGGATGGACGACTGAAGAAACTGTCATGCAACTGAAAGCTTATTATGATGGTTATCATTTTAGCCGTAACAACATGGTAGATGTATTCAACCCTTTCAGTTTGGTCAACGCCTTAAGCGACAAGGAGCTGCGAAATTATTGGGCATCATCCGGTGCTACCTCCCTTCTTCCTAAGTTTGTGGACAACATGGAGATAAAAATGGAATATTTCAACCATTGCTTTATCGACAGCGATACCATCGAGACTTCCGACGTAGTGGAAGGCGGTCCTGAGCTTTTCCTCTATCAGTCAGGATACCTCACCATCAAAGGCTATGACGAAGGTATTTATACCTTGGGATTTCCAAACTATGAGGTACGCAAGGCGCTGTACCGAGTAGTGGTTCCCGCCATGACCATGAAGGCGAATTCCGAGGTGGCTTCTACACAAGCCTTGCTACGAAAGATGATGCAGGATGGCAATACCGCCGAAGCGAAGAAAGCGCTAAAAGCCCTCATCGCCGACGTTCCTTACAGCAACAAGAAGCTCGCCTCCATGGATATGGAAGAGCGTTATCGCCTCATCATTAGCACCCTATTCAACGCCATCGGATTCCGAGTATTAGTTGAGAAGATGTTGGCAACCGGCAGAATTGACATGGTTGTGGAAACCTCTCGCTATATCTATGTACTGGAACTGAAGCTTTCCAACAATGGTGGTATGGATTCTGCCGAGACTCAAATCAAGGAGAAACAGTATCTGGAGCCATTCAAGGCCGACAAGCGTAAGGTCATCGCTCTCGCCGTAGAGCTGGACGAGAATGGGAAGGGACTGATTGACTGGAAGGAAGTGAAAGAAAAATAGGGAAAGAAGTTCTCGAAGAAAGAACTTCTACTAATTCGGAAAGAACAGGATAAAATGAGAAAAGCAAGGATAAATCAAAAATATCCTTGCTTTTTTTGTGCCATTCGGATAAAAGTTGTATCTTTGCAGAAAATAATTGCAAAGGACAAGACAATTGCAAAGAATAAGGAGAATCAGATATGACAGATATGACGAACAGAAAATTACCAGCAGGCATACAGTCGTTCAAAACAATCAGAGAGGAAGGTTATCTCTATGTTGACAAGAGCGACATTGTTTGGCAATTGGTAAACAGAGGCAAGATGTTTAATTACTTAAGCCGCCCTCGCAGATTCGGCAAGTCGATACTTGTCGATACACTTGCTGCATATCTGGAAGGCAAGAAGGAACTCTTTGAAGGACTAAAGATTATACAGTTGGAGAAAGACTGGAAACAATATCCTGTCATTCGCCTGGACATGAGCCGTGGTGGAGCCAATGCCGAGACCATACGTTCTTACCTTAATTTGCGCTTCAAGGATTATGAAAAGATGTATGGCATCACCCCAATCCCTACCGCTCAACTTGCCGACCGTTTCGATGCCATCATCACTACCGCTTATCAGCAGACAGGCTTGAAAGTTGCCATCCTCATCGACGAGTACGATTCCCCTCTCCAGCATTCTTGGAAGACTCCGGAGCACGATAAATGCACGGAAGTCTATCGGGAGGTGTTTGCCATTCTGAAAGCCGATGACGAATACGAGCGATTGGTCTTCATCACAGGCATTACGAAGTTCACCCAGATTTCCCTCTTCTCCGTCTTGAACAACCTGACCAACATCAGTTTCTTGCCGGAATACGCCACCATCTGCGGCATCACCGAACAAGAGATTGGCGACAACTTTAAGCCAGAAATAGAAAAGATGGCAGAGGTAAATGATTGGACATTGCAAGAAACCCACGACAAACTGAAGGATTACTACGACGGCTACCATTTCAGTCGCCGCAACATGGTGGACATCTATAATCCATACAGCCTCATCAATG
>DBLF01000038.1:0-363 GCA_002297965.1 Candidatus Segatella papionis | reverse complement strand
GAACACACTCAAAACTTAGGCAATTTCTGGGCAGCATCGGGTGCAACCTCCATGATTCCAAAGTTTGTGGATAACATCGAGCTTTGCTTGGGCAACTTCGAAGGTTGTCGTATCATGAAGAACACCTTGGAATTATCGGATGTTACGGGCGGAGGTGCAGAATTGTTCCTTTACCAGTCTGGTTATCTCACAATCAAAGACAGTGATGAGTTCGGCTATACGTTGGGATTCCCAAACGAGGAAGTAAGGCAAGCTCTCTACGAAATGGTATTGCCAACCCTCACCATGCGCACCGAAAACACCATCCAGTCATTGCAAGCAAGACTGTACGCTCAGTTGGGCATGGGACAGGTAGATGATGCC
>DBLF01000019.1:497-13934 GCA_002297965.1 Candidatus Segatella papionis | reverse complement strand
CGTTTAAAACGATTGGTACAGACGCTTGGCACACTTCGTTTTAACGCTTGGAACACTTCGCTACAACGTCATTGACGATTCGTTGGAACATCAATGGCAGTCTGCAGGAACGTCAATGGCGGTCTGCTAGAACGTCAATGAAAGCCTGTTGGAACGTCAATGGCGGTCTGCTGGCAATATCTAGGTGGTGGTAACAGGTGGTAACGGGTGGTAACAAAAAAGCATTCGTTACCACCACCTAAACATTTATTTATCAGATAGTTATATATGGTGGTGGTAACGGTGGTAACAAAATCGAGAAAAAATTATTTTTTCTCAATATCTTTCAACTCCACTTTATCCTTCACGAACTCTGGAATATTGAAAGATTTCAAGCACTTATCATAGAAATCAGGAGATTTCTGGGGCAGAAGGAATGGCTTGGATGCCTTGCCATTCTTGTCTATGTGACAGATATAAGGCATCGTATAAAGCCCATTTACTCTGCGCGAACCAAAGACGAGCCATCTGCCATTACTGCTCCAAGAGTGATAACTCTCGGTATCTCGGCTATTGGCAGCCGACAAAGGTTGGCAATCCTTGGTTTGAAGATTGACGATATAAAGATCAGCCTCATGATGCCAAATCGGGAAACAACCATAATCGGCAACCGTAGCCACCAACCATTTGCCATCAGGCGAAATGCGAGGCATCACGGCACTTTTACCCGTCTGGTGAGCAGAAAAAAGCGTATCTACCTCGGTGCCAAAAGTATGATGGGCAGCATCGAAGGCGATGGAACAGACACTATACTTCACCTCCTTGTATCGCCTCGTCATCTCTACGCTATCGGCAGAACAGAAGTACAGACGCTTGCTATCGGGAGAAAAACAAGGATATGTCTCCCAACTGCGTCGCGAACTCAACAAAGGAGAAGTAAAGATTTGATTGGATGCCAAGTCATAGACCACGACATCCGACTTCTGGTCATAGACCTCAATGCGATTTCTATCTGAGGAATGAAAACCCTGATGGGTATCATTGGTAGAGAAAGCTATCATCTTGCCCGAAGGATGCCAAGCTGGATAAACCAACGACTTGACGCTATCCACATCGATGCTCAACTTCTTTGCCAAGCCATCTCCTTGCATCACGTATGTGCCTCCCAACTTTCCCGCACGCAGATGCATCATCATCTGTTTGGCATCCCGATTGCAGAAGTTGTGACAGTTCATGCAATTATTCCCCGTCTCCGTATTCTCCAAGATCGGCGATTGCGAAAAATCGGAAAGACAACGTTGGTAAATGCCCATCTTGTACCATTGCTCATAACCTGGCTCGATAAGACGATAAGCCATATAGGGGTCAATGCTATCAGGCGAGACGTGGATAAGGAAAGGCTTGAGACCACAATTATCCTCACCTCTTCTCACAACTACCTGTACTTCGATGCGAGAAGCGGAGGTTAAGAGGTCTTTCCAATCATCCTCTCCGATGCAGATGTCAGTATCCTCTGCCTGAACAGTTACGCTCTTTCCATCGTCTGTGGAAAAAGTGGCAGCGACAACCTCGCCTTGCGTTTTTTCCACTCGGAAATGAAGCGGAGCTATCTGACTAGGAATCGTTACATTCTGATAATCCGGGAATATCGTAGGCGACTCCGAGAGTTGCTTGTCAACAACTACTCTTGAAGAACAACTTGCCAACAAGCATAGTCCGAGGCAAGCCATCGCCACCTTACCGATTCCACATTTCACCTTATTATATATATAGCACATCATTTTGCAAACACTTATTATTGGATTAACATGTCCTAATCACTCTTTCATTCTGGATTTTTGCCAAACACTTCCATTGCCTTGGCAAAGGAGGCTGGGATATGCGGCATTGCCTTCGTTCCCTTGTATTGCTTCATCAGAGACAAGAACTCGGAACGTTGGTTCGCCACGATATACATCGAACCCAAATACTCTAAAGTGGCACGATGCTCAGGACAAGCCTTGACGATGGAAGCCAAGTCGTTGTCGAAGCCACCGTTGCCCATCAACTTATCGTCAGAGAAGATACACTTACGTTTCAAGCCCAATACCTTGTCTGCCCTCACAGCCTTGTCGTTATAGAGAAATCTGCGTCGTTCTTTAGCCCAATTGCGGTAAGCCAAGGTTCGCTCCAAAAGCTTGATATATTTCTCAGCCACCGCATAGGCGCCATTCTCGATGTTCGTATCCACCAATCGTTGCCATAGATACGGGCTTTTATTGTCCATACACTCCTGAGATTCGAAGGCACAAAGCTGCGACATGTTCACATAGCCCATCGCATAATAGACATCCATCATGAGCATACTCACCTGCAAGGTCTTGAAATCTGAAGTCATGATACTGTTCATGCCTTGTTGGTCAAACATCAGCAGTTTCTCTCCCAGTTCCCCCTTCTCGGCGAGTGCCATATTGCGACAGAGTTGGAAAGTGACATTGTCCTTGGCACCACGGCTATTACTACGATTGATAATCTCATCCCATTGCTGGTTGCGCACATAATAATAGATTTTCTTCATATATTCGTCCTGAGCTTGGTAGCTAGAAACGAACAAGCCAACAAGCGCTCCAACCACAATCACACACTGAATCACCAAGCCATACTTGCCGATATGCTTTTGTAGATAGAGACAACAGGCTTGCAGTACCCCGACGACCATAGCCGTCAGCCAAGGCAGATACACCATGAAGTTTAGCGCAGAACCTTCTCGAACCAAACAATTCTTTCTTACCACCAAAGCTATCATAGCGACTGCGACAACCTTCAACCAGAGTCTGCAACGAAGTACAACCGCCACCAAGAACATGACCATCACCAAACACACACTGCCCGCAAGCAAACAACTCATATTGGAAACAAGGGTCATCAGCATCGCAACCGCCGTGATGCAACCTAGGTATCTGGCTCCCCCCTTCACCCATAGACTCTGAGCATAAGCCACCAAAGTCATCAAGACGCCATACACAACGGGGGCCACCCCATAGCAGAAGAACTGCATGAGGAAATCTGCCAACACAATAGCCACCCCACCCGGCTTTGCCAAGGTTTTGCAGACGGCATCGGCATCCCAATAAAACGTATTCCACTGTTCCATATAATAGAAATGGTAAGTGGCGGCAGAATGGCAAATGCATACAAAGACAATGCAGATGCACAGCCATATCATCAGTTTAGAGTTTGTCAATTGTTTCATGGTGCAAAGATATAAAAGAAAATCGGCAAAGACTTTGCGTGATGTAACAAAGACTTTGCCGAAGAAACTAAATAAGGTCGGTCGAGCCTCACGGCTCAACCGACCCTTCACGACTAACATAAATTTCGGTTAATCTATTTATATGATAAAACCTAAACTAATGTTCAAATATCATGTTATTAACACAAGCATTAATCTATACGATGCCCAGTAGGTCCAATAAAATCTTTTTGATATACGAATTTAAAAGTCCTAACTATTTCAGGGTATCCTGTTGACTCATTTATTATACATACCTTAAAATCAAGCTCCGCTGTGTTTCCTTTTTGGCTTATATAAGCGATGCGTGTTTCAGGCATCACTTGGATTTGCACATCCTCAGCCCCATACATTGGTATCCATTGGTAATAATAACCTTCAGGTAGGGCGTTCAAACAGACTCCAACGACATCAGACTTCATCGGAAAACCATTCGAATCCAACAACAAGTAATTACCTGGATACGCACTGGTATTATACGTTCCTTCAATCGTAGAGAAGCCATTAACAGATTCACTTCTCATATTGTTTACAGCCATAGCAATACAAGAGACAACTACAGCCACTAATGTCAATAAAAACTTTTTCAAACTAATTCATTTTTATGTTTATACTTATTATTCTGCTGAACTCTCCCAATACTTAGGAGCACCGAGTCCTACAGCGAAGCCTGCATAGGTATGCTTGCGGAGATAGTTGAGATCCCAGAGACCAGTAGGCTGACCCTTGCGCCAACCAGAATCCTTAGGAGAATCAGTAGCACACCACTGAGTGATGCCATACTGCTGAGCTGCAGGGATAATCTCGAAGTACTTCTGAATGACGAAGGTGTAGAGATCACGCATTTCCTTGTGCTGCTCCTCGGTCATCTGATCATAAGTTACAGAATTGCCAGCTGCATCTACATAACCCATATCCAGCTCAGAAATCTTGCAGAGCTTGCCACTCTCAGCCATCAACTGCAACATCTTAACGATATGGTCTTTCTTGCTTTGCTGAGTATTTGGGTCAGCATAGCAAGAGATATGCATCTGAGTTCCGATACCATCAATCTTAGTTACGCCATCAGCTTCCCAATCATGAATCCACTGAATCAAGCTCTTCAACTTGCCATTGTCGTCCCAATCGCTCTCCAGGTTATAATCGTTGATGAAGAGTTTCAATTTCTCAGGGTCGCCATTATGGTCGGCAAAGCTCTTGCGAGCATCAGCCACAGCAGTGCGAACATAGTCGAGGTCGCCGAGATAATCCTGCCAGTAGAAGCTGTTCTTTGCATCATCAGCTGAAACGTTGCCACGAGTAGCCGACTGCAAGTCGTACTTGCCATCGCCATCCTTATCGGCACCAGAAAGAGCCTCGTTCACAACATCCCAAGAGGTAACATAGCCATCACAAGCTTCCATCATGCCATCTATCCAAGTTCCCATGGCAGTGGTAAGGACATTCTTCTTCTCTTCATCGGTGAGAGGAATGGAGTTTAGCTTCTTGACCTGACAAACCGTAACTGAATGTACATCCAATGTTGCATCTGCAGTCTGAGGTTGCAGAATAATATCGTAATTACCACCAGCACAACCAGACATCTCGTACCTATAAGTATGACGTCCTTCATTGGTTGAAACATTAACCTTCTTAACATCAGCATCTCCTCCCCAACCATTTTGCATAGTCAACTGCATTCCACCAGCAGCCTTGGAAGAAGTCATATCCAAATAAACTACATAATTACCCTCTGAAAGCGTATTGTTGCTACCTGGCATAACAAAGAACTGAGCCCATTTACCGAAAGGTTCAAAATGAATGGCACCATTCACTACAGGAGGTTCACATCCCATAGCATAGAATGGGAAAGGTCCATCAGTATATGTTTGCTTATTTACTTCCTGTTCTACCTCGACAGCAGCTGCGGCAGAAGCAACCTTGATGGAACATCCGGTCTGTCCCCAACCACTGGCCGACTCTTCAGCAAAGTCTCCATTTTCAATAAGATTCTCATCAGAACCTGCTTTCGTCAACTTAAAGTCATCGCAAGAGATGGTACCTCCTACCTTACCGAACACAAACTGAAGCTTATCAATAGGGAAATTGGCAGTAAACTCCCAAGTCAAAGTAGAATAATCCTCAGAGATGTCATAAGTAGCCATATACTGAACATCATTACTACCTCCCCATTGGTTTTTATTATCACTTGCCTCCCAAATAGGCCAAGCAGCAAAAGTTCCACCATCCGATGCCTTTACCTTGACTGACATCACATAGCTTTGTCCTTTAACCAATGCCTTAGGCAACTTATAACTAATCTGCTTATCCCATTGATTGGCACCAGCTTCGCCACAAGCAATCTCCAAATACTTATTTCCACCAGTTGGATCAGGTGGCAGTTCCTTATCCTTGATAAGATTATTGAGATACTTATTGGCTGCCTGAGAATGCCAAGCGAGAGTATGACCATAAATCGTCATATCAGCATCTTGCGCATTCTTGACGAAATCCTTGACTGTCGAAAAATCCATGCTTCCGTCATCTTTCACACAAGAAGCCATTTTCATGGCATTGCCAGCAGTCATTTCATTGAAATTGCTACCAGCAAGGCAATATACAAGTTCCTGCTTGTTGAAGTCAGCTGCGCCGAGCGCAATACCCAACTTAAAGTCGGGATTGCACTTGCCGGCAGCTTTCATATCTTCCACATATTTCTTCAAAGGCTCGTAGTTATTCAGATACTGATAATCCTTCAAGTTCTTGGTCATATCAGTTCTGTACTCCGAGAACTTGTCGTCCGCACAAGAAGACAAAGCCAAGAGAGCCATCAAGCCTAAACCTAAATTTATATTTTTCAATTTCATAATAATCAAATTATTAGAATGATACTTATCTATCAAGAATATTACTACTTGATATACTTAGGACTGAAAGTAACAACACCATTGGTGTTACCACGAGTCTCGGCAACGAACTGATCGGATGATTCCAAAACAAGACCAGAACCGAAATCAACCCTATAATTGAGAGTCAGGATATCACGATCCTTGTTACCCCAAGCCAATTTAGCTCCCTTTTCAACAAACTTTCCTGAACCAGAAGCAGTCATGCCCTCCGTATCAGAAGCAACGGTACAATTACCACTATCATCGAATGTAAGTTTCAAGTTGCAAGTAACCTTTGAGCCATCAGCTTTATTCACTGAGACTGCGAAATTACATTCCTTCAAACTCTTAGTTGTAATGTGGCTTACCTCATCCTTCTCGATGGTAGCCCCTTCGCGCTTCACCTCATTTGTCTGTCCATTCTCTGTTATCTTATCAGTTCCTCGACGGAAATAATAGCCATCCCATGGATTCATAAACTTAACGCAATAAAGGATATAATCCTTAGGAACAACAGACCAAGATGCTGCATCCGTACGAGCTGGGGTAGTGCCTGCAACGACAGGAGAACCAGAGAGGATAGAATCGGCACCCACCTGATCCTTGATGCGAACAGGGATTACATAAGTATTCTTGGCACAATCTGGGTCAGCAAAAAAAGCATCCTCCAACTTTACCTGAAGGCGACCTTGCAAATTACCATTATACGCAACGGTCTTGTTAGGAATGGTATAATAGTTGCCAGGCATAGGCTTTACCGGTGTAACTCCATCCTCAAAATACAGATTGTCACACAATGAATTATCAACATCTACATTCAATGTGATATTTTTACCATTGTATGCTCCACCCATTGTAGATACAATATACAATACATGGTTGTTATCATCTGTATTATCGCGATTTTCATCGTTGCCTAAGACTACAGAACGCTCGATGTTCTGGTAAGCATAATACACCGTAGTTCCACCCTCATAGTCAGGAAATTCTTGGTCACCATTCTCACAAGAGCTCATGCCTAAAGCCAAGATTCCCAATGCAGCCATGGAGAAATATTTGTTTATCTTCATTGTTTTCATCATTTTAAATGTTAGTCGTTATTTTTTACTTCCCAGCCCTTGTTTTGCTGCAAGTTGCTCCACTTCAGCATTTCGCTCTGTGGAATTGGGCCGTAATACATGTAATCTTTATAGCTGCGATCCTCAACCTTCATATCTTTGTACAATGGGATACCAGCCTCTGAAGTGATTTCCACGCCACGCACCGCCTCATCGAGAGGAGCTTTCCAACGGCGAAGGTCGCTAAAGCGCTTATTCTCAAAGCAAAGTTCCAAACGGCGCTCATTGCGAATCAACTCACGCATTTTCTCTTTGCTACCTGCACACTCATCGAGATAAGCATCATCCGTGATACCAGCACGGTGACGGATAGCCTTGATTACGTCGTAAGCAGAATAGTTGTGAGAGCCCTTGCCCTGTGGTCCCCAAGCCTCATTGGCAGCCTCAGCGTAATCGAGGAATATCTCTGTATAGCGAATATACACAGGATAATGATACTGAGCATTCTTTGAGTTAGGGTCTGGATTACAATCCTCACGCAATAGTTTCTTCATGTAATAGCCTGTACGAGTGGAATTAGAAATCTTATTCAAACCATCATCGTTGTTGGCTGTCGTAATGTCTGTATGTATCGTCTTTCCCTTATAAGTACTACCATCATGAATGATATAAAGGTCAAGACGAGGATCGCGATTGCTGTAAGGATCCAACTCATCATACTCAGAACGAGCATCGGTGATAGGATAACCATTGGCAGCAGGGAATGCATCGACCAGATTTTGAGTTGGATTGATTCTACCCTTTCCATAAAGAGAAGGAGGGAAATTATCTGACTCTTGGTTCAGTCCGAGATCCCAATCATCAGAACCATTGGTGCGACTACCACGCCAAAGGATTTCTGCAGGACAAGCGCCAGAGCCTAAGGCATCGATTTCCTTGGTTTGCATAAACCAGTTGTTACCTGTAGCAGACAATCCATTCACACCATTGATACGATCGAGCACGGTAGCAGCATCGTCTGCAGCCTTAGCGTAATCCACATTTGTACCTTCAGAGAAAGCAGGGCTGGCAGCTAGCAAAGATACCTGTGAACGGATAGCCTCAGCAATACGACCACTGATACGACCACGCATAATGGTACCAAACACACGGTTGTAGTCTCCTGCGGTCTGTACGCCGATTTCCTTATACTTGGCAGGTACAGCATTGTCATCAGTCAAGTCATTGTAATCAAGAGGAAGAAGCTTGGCTGCCTCATCCAAGTCGCTATAGATTTGATCCAAACACTCTTGGAATGTATTACGTGGCTTGTTGAAATCATCAGTAGAAGACTCAGGCTCTGTCAAATTAGGAACACCAAGCAGTTTGCCATCGGCTGTCCATCCACCATGATTCATCAAAAGATAATACAAGTTGAGAGCTCTCAATGCATAAGCCTCACCTTTGCGGCTATCACAATACATCTTACGAGCATTCTCGTCCTTTGCCCAGTTTACCTTATCCACCTCCTGAAGGAAGATATTGAGATACTGGATGCAAGCACGACCGCTTGTCCATCTTGACATCGGGTCGCTATTTGCTGTCCAAGAACCTGTAGCCATCTTGAGATAGCTATTTGTCAAGTCGTTGCTTACAGCATCATCAGTAGCAACATCAGTAACACTCTTGGTGTTGTAAGGAAGCATCGCATAACCATATCCCAAAAGTCCCTGAGCGTATGTCGGCTCATTGTAAATCTCATCCAAGCCACGGTTGTTTTCCTCTGCAGGCTCGAAGAGATCTGAGCAAGAAGCCAAAGTAAGCGACAATGCTGCTAACATAAATATATTTTTTATTTTCATTTCCTTATACATTTAAAAAGTTAGAATGATGCCTTTACACCTATATTATAATAGCGTGCCTGAGGCGCAGACCCAACGTTCATCTCTAATACTTCGCGCTCTCCAGAGATGGTAAGCAAGTTAGCTCCGCTTACGTATGCCGACAACCCTTTCAGCCATGTCTTCTGGAACAACGTACTTGGCAAGTCATAGGTTATCTGAACCTTAGCCAAGCGGAAAGCATCTGTCTTGTACATCCAGAAATCGGATGTCTGGAAATTGTTGTTACCATTAAGAGTCGTCAAACGAGGATAAGTTGCAGTCTCTTTGGTTTCCTCTGTCCAGCGGTTACGAACCACAGCAGAATATTTGCTATCGCCCTTTACCCACCAATAAGAGTTGTTCTTGACACCCCAAGCACCGAAGTTTCCGGTACCAAGAGCGAAGAAGGTAAAGTTCTTCCACTTAGCGGTAAGATTGACACCGAGCGTGAATGGTGCTCCATACCAACCACCCTTACCCAAGAAGACCTGGTCGTATTGGTCGATTTTGTTATCACCATTTACATCCACATACTTGATATCACCAGGCTTTACAGTTCCACCAAAATAGCTTTGGTCAGGAGAATTTTTGATTTCATCCTCGCTTTGGAAGAGACCTGCGCTCTTATAACCCCAAATACCATCGAGTGCCTTGCCTTGTCTGTTCTGATACTGCTCTACGTTGTTCTCATCTCGTTTGGTAGCCTTGGTTGTATAATAAGTACCTGTCACACCAAGTGAGAGATCCACATCACCTACCTTCTTGTTGAAGTTGGCTGCGAAATCAAATCCAACTCTACGATTATTGTTGTAATTAAGTACAGGCATAAACGAAGCCGATGGATAACCTGTATTCAAATGAGATGGATAGAATGTTGGCGAAGAGATGAGGTAGCCCTCCATCGAATTGATGAAGAAACTAGCATCCAATGTCACCAATCTCTGCCACAAGGATGTCTTGAAATTCAGAGACAACTCTTTGCGCTTGATAAAGTCAAGGTCTTTGTTCTCGCCTCTTTTTGAATAGGTGTACTTATCGCTAGATCCATCATACCAACCATAGCCGTAATCAGAAGTCCAAATACTCTGATAGAGATAGTAGCGGTTATCACCACTTGCTAAATCAATATCTTCATTGATAATGCTCCCAGATACACTGATCATCATGTCATCTACCACCTTGGAATTCTTCAGGAAAGACTCATTCTTAAGTCTCCAACCCAAAGAAAGTGATGGTGAAAGAGCCTCACGATGACCTGGAGCCAACTGGGCAGAGTGGATAGCAGCCAAACCAAAATCTGCATAATACTTCTGGGCATAATTGTAAGAAGCATCGAATGCAAGGTTCGCACTAGAGTTCTTGTGATACTGTCCAGACTTTGACTGCTGGAAGCCAGAAGCTATCAACATCGCCGACAAATTGTGAACATCATTGAAGGTGTTATTGTAGTTGAACTGACCAGAGAAGAACATGGTCTGATTATCAGTACTACCACTGATATTCTGGTTGCCCGACTTTTTATCCTCACCTTCCTTCTTCAATGCTACAATCATATCCTTGCCATCGACGTTAGCCCATGTTGGAATATAAACCGCATAGCTGTTGTCGAAAGAAGTATTATAAGAGGTAGCATAGTCAACAGCGAAATGAGTCTCGAAAGACAAGCCCTTCAACACCTTGTGCAAGTTAATGTTAACACCTGTATCAAACTGGAACTGACGGCTAGTATATTTGCTCTTTCCTGCAGAATAAACATCTGCAAACACATTGGAAGAGTTTGCTTGAGTACCTGCAAGGAAGTACTTTCCATCAACCAACTTAGCAACACTCATCAAATCCCAAGCAGCCTTAGCATTAGGAGCAATCATATCTGTGGAGATAAGAGGAGCTGCATTCTGTGGGAAATTTGGACGCCAAGTTGCAGCAGCATTCCAGTAATTACCCTTTGCAGAATGAGAATCATAGAAGGTTGCACTGGAATTAACCCAAGCCTTGATGTCGTCAGTAATGTTTACATCCACATTACCACGGACACTGAAGCGCTGGGTATTATTGTTCTTTGCCTCACCAAACTTGAAGTAATCGCCCTGACGATAATAGTTGATGTTGCTATAGAAGTGAGCTCGCTTACCACCACCGCTGATTTCAGCAGTAGCCTCATAACGGCTGTTCATCTTTCTGAGATAATCAGAAGAATAGAAGTCGATGTTAGGATAGCGGTAAGGGTTCAAACCAGCTCCATGATTGTAGATATCCTCAGCAGAATAAAGCTCAGACAAGCCATCATTACGACGTGCCTCATTATAGAGAGTCATATACTCGGCGCTGCTAAGATACTCAGGATAAGACTTTGCTACATTTAAGCCAGCATTAGCCTGAACCTCCACTTTCAAACCGTCACTATGTCCACGCTTGGTGGTGATGACTACCGCACCTTTGGCGGCCTTGCTACCATAGAGTACAACAGCCTGCGCACCCTTGAGGAAAGAGATCTGCGCAATCTCACTTGGCTGAACGTTGTTAGCATCACGAGGCACACCATCTACCAAGACGAGATAACCAGCGTTGTCAGCGTCCATACCCCAGAGAGAATTGCCATTCCAACCACCTACATAACCTTGCATATTGTCGAGGCTATAAGTATGGTAGTTCTTCTTCATCAAGTTCTCTACATCGACTACAGACACACCGCCCAAGAGGTCCTCCTTGGCAACCTTTCGGTAAGCCACCTGAACCATCTCCTTGTCGGCACTGGCTGTGTCGGATTCGCTTGTCTGTGCAGTCTTGGCATTGGCACCAAGAGGAGCCAAAGCCACGAGACTTGCTACAAAAAGCTTATAATTATATGATTTGAATCTTGAATTCATACTATCATTATTCGTTTAGTATTACTAATTATAATTTTTGTTTTACCAACCTGGGTTCTGGTTCAACTCTGGATAGAGCTGAGTCTCCTTGATTGGCAATGGGAACCAATAGTGCTTGGTATCGAAATTACGAGTCAATATCAACTCTCTACGATAATTGGCAACCTGAGCATCCTTAGGGTCATGCTTCTTATAGAAGTCTGCACTCTCCACACGGTCAAACTCCTGAGAGTATTTCTGGTTATAAGGAGCCTCTGTCAAAAGCAACCAACGCTGTAAGTCGCAGAAACGGAATCCTTCGAAAGAAAGTTCCACCTCACGCTCACGACGAACCTCGTCCATGAACTTATGGTTGTCGGCAACAAACTCTGCTGCTACATGACCAGCTCCACAACGGTCGCGAAGGGTATTGATTGCATCCTCTGCAGTTTTACCAAAGTTGGATGACTTGCCGGAAGCCCCACCAAATGCGGCACAAGCCTCTGCATACATCAAGTATATGTCAGCAAGACGCATATATGGCAAATAGCAGTGGAAAGCTGAACCCCAGTCGTAATCTCTATCCACCTCATTACAAGTATGAGGCACCAATTTCTGAATGAAATAACCCGTACGGCTCGCATTCGCTATTGGGCGCATGTTACCACCAGTATATAATTGGCAATACTGCAAATCCGCATACTGACCAGGTGTTCCGTTCAAATACTTAAAACCATCGAAGACGATATCGTGGTAGAAACGCGGATCACGATCCTTGAAAGGATGTGAAGGGTCGAAGCCAGACTTTGGATTGAGTACATACTGACCATTCTCCACCAAGTAGATTGGTTCACCGTTAGCCATTCCATAAGCCTCTACAAGGTTGGCAGTAGGTTGGTGAATGACATTATCATGACCAACGACTTTCTGTACCTTAGGACCAAAGACCTTAGAGGTGTTCCAGTTAGAGCCATTATAATCAGAAGAAGGACCACGGAAGATAGCTTCAACCGTTCCTGGCATTTTCCAGTTCTGCTTCTTGGTATAGAAAATATCAGAAAAACAGCTATTGGCATCTGCAGATTTCTCATGATTGTAGATGTCAGAGTACTTAAACTCTGCCAATGCATATTGTGTCTGACCAGCTTCCACAAGAGAGAGCAGTTCACCAAAAGCCTCAGCAGCCTTCTTGGCATATTCTTGGTCATAATCATAAGTCTTGCCATTCTTGCTGGCACCTGTCTGCGCACCATTCTTCATCAAAGGACTAGCAGCCCACAAATAGGTCTTACCTAGATAACCAAGTGCCATAATCTTATTGATACGAAGGTCATTCTTACCTTGTGTGGCAGAACCTGCAGAAGTCTTATCCCAATTTATAGGCAACAAATCGGCAGCCTTGCGGAAATCTGCGGCAGCTTTATCAGCACATTCCTGATAAGAAAGGCGAGGCAAATTCAGTTCGGCATTGGCATCGAGATAAGTATCTACATAAGGCATACCACCAAAATACTCCATCATTTCCTCATGCCACCATGCACGGAAGAAATAGAG
>DBLF01000019.1:0-407 GCA_002297965.1 Candidatus Segatella papionis | reverse complement strand
GATGCAATACCACGCATGGTTCCAAATACCGTGTGCGAACTTATCTGTGGAGGTAGAAGCACCATCACGCTTCAGCCAGTTACCTGTGGTTTCCCATGCACGGAAGTTACCTAGGTCAACCTGATGAGTCATTCTACCGTCTGCCTCTGGATTGAAGATTTCATCGTCACCCCAGTTCCATGAAGGACACCAGTTACATTTCTCTTTATCAGGGATACAGTTGTATATTTCCTCAACGAAACCTTGGAAATTGCGGAAATTGGCAAAGGCATCGTCTGCAGAAACTGTTGAGTCTGGCTCCTTGTCCAAGTAGTCTTGGCAAGAGTTCAGCGAGGTGCCGAGAGCCAGCGAGACGCATCCCATCAACAATAATGTCTTTATCTTATTTTTCATCTGAATGTTCTTTT
>DBLF01000125.1:2176-5033 GCA_002297965.1 Candidatus Segatella papionis | reverse complement strand
AGCCAACCGAGGCAATAGCCCAAGGTGTTGTGGCAGAACACCACGGCGAAGGTCCAGAGGAAGAGCATCAAGCCACGAGCCACGAGATCATCGTGAACGGTAGAGATAACGCCTCCCACGATGAATGCCAAGCAAGTAACGCTCACGCCAGGCATCAGACTCTGAATAGTAGGGAAGCATTCCTTCTTACCATAAATATAATTGAGGGCGCAACCGATGGCGACAGGGATGATGGTTACGATAAGGATGTTGATGAACATACCCACGGCATCCACGTGGATAATCTCGCCAGCCGTAATCTTCATCAAGAGCGGTGTCATCACTGGGGCGAGGATGGTGGAGGCGCAGGTCATTCCTACGGAGAAAGCCACGTCGCCATGGCAGAGATAACTCATGATGTTGCTCGATACACCGCCCGGGCAGCAACCCACCAAGAGGATGCCGAGCGCCAAGGCTGGGTCTAGGTGCCAAACGTGAACCAAAGTATAAGCTACACCCGGCATGATGATGAATTGGGCGCAGGCGCCGATGAAGACATCGAGAGGGCGCTGTGCTAGAATCTTAAAGTCGTTGGTGGTCAATGTCAATCCCATGGTCAGCATGATGATGCCGAGAATGACGGTCTGGGTTGTTCCGCGCACCCAGTCGAAGGTATGTGGGAAGAAGAATGTGAACACTGCTACACCTATGATAAATATGGAGGTGTAATTGGCAAGCAACTTGCTTAATCCTTGAAAAAACTTTAGCATAACTCTATTTCTTTTAAAGTCCTATATTTCTTTTTGAAGTCTTATATTTCTCTCTTATCAAACTTTTTAAGTTTTCTCTTATCGCTCTGATATGATTTCTCTTAGTCTTTTTATTCTTTCCTCTCTTTCAAGACTTTCGTTCGAAATCGGGTGCAAAATTACTCTTTTTCTTTCGGATAAACAAATATTTAAACTATTTTATAACGAAATGAAAGTTCGTGCGGTGCTTTTTGTTTGAATTTTGCACGATTCGTCAGCGTGTGTGCAATGAATTGTCGGGATAGGTGAGAAAAGTTTGATGATTTTTCCTCAGAAATCTTCTTTTATTAACTAACAAATGTGTAACTTTGCACACACTTAAGTGTGGTGCCGCTTTTCGGCACGATATTCACCTTAGTATGATTGATAATAATAAAGAATGAACGAAGATTTTGACATAAGGCAAGAGTCGGTTTCGCCTGCCGAGAAGGAATTCGAGAAGGCACTGCGCCCACTGAAGTTCTCCGACTTCAGCGGACAGAGCGGTGTGGTGGATAATCTCGAAGTGTTCGTTGAGGCGGCAAAGTATCGTGGCGAACCGCTCGACCATACGCTCTTGCACGGTCCTCCAGGACTGGGTAAGACCACCCTGAGCAACATCATCGCCAACGAACTGGGCGTGGGATTCAAGATTACATCGGGCCCTGTGCTCGACAAGCCAGGCGATTTGGCTGGTATCTTGACATCATTGGAGCCAAACGATGTGCTCTTCATCGATGAGATTCACCGTCTCTCGCCAGTGGTAGAGGAGTATCTCTATTCGGCGATGGAGGATTATCGCATCGACATCATGATAGACAAGGGACCTTCGGCTCGAAGTATCCAGATAGACTTGAATCCATTCACGCTTGTGGGAGCGACAACGAGAAGCGGTCTCCTTACCGCTCCTTTGCGTGCTCGTTTCGGCATCAACCTGCATCTCGAATACTACGATCCAGAGACCTTGCAGAAGATTATCAAGCGCAGTGCGATGCTCCTGAAGGTGCCTATCGAGGATGAGGCGGCAGTGGAAATCTCCCGTCGCTCTCGTGGTACGCCTCGTATCGCCAACTCATTGCTAAGAAGAGTTCGCGACTTCGCCCAGGTGAAGGGAAACGGAACCATTACCTACGACATCGCCCAGATGGCATTGAAGGCGCTGAACATCGACCAGTATGGTCTCGACGAGATAGACAACAAGATTCTCACCACCATCATCGACAAGTTCCGTGGCGGACCAGTGGGCGTAACGACCATTGCCACGGCTATCGGCGAGGATGGCGGAACGGTAGAGGAGGTGTATGAGCCGTTCCTCATTATGGAGGGCTTCATCAAGCGTACGCCTCGTGGACGAATGGCGACCAAGCTTGCCTACGAGCATCTCGGAAGGAATCCGTATAGTAGCAACATCATGCAGGGAGACCTGTTTGAGTGAAGAACGAAGAGTGAAGAATCCAAATGCTTAGAAAATGAGAATAGGAATATTTACGGGGACATTCGACCCATTTACGATAGGACATCAGAACATCGCCGAGCGAGCCTTGTCGATGTTCGACAAGTTGGTCATCGCCGTGGCGATGAGCAAGCTGAAGCATGCGCAGGAGGAAATCTCCAAGCGTGTGGAGGATATTAAGAAGGTTTTCCCGAAGGAATGCTCGGAGTTGGTGGATGCTCAGGATGCATCGAAAGGTTATCGCCTAGAGGTGGTGGCTTACGATGACCTGACTGTGGATTTGGCGCATCGCTTGGGTGCCCAATTCTTGGTGCGTGGCGTTCGCTCAGCCAAGGATTTCGAGTACGAGCGAGAGCAAGCAGACATCAACAAGCAGATAGGCGGTGTGGAGACTATTCTCCTCTTCTCCGACCCAAGATACAGTAGCGTAAGTTCTACGCTCGTCAGGGAGCTGAAGTTCTTCGGAAGAGATGTAACAGAATTTTTGTCTTCACCGAAATCCGCTGAGTAATAATAGGTTGGCTATAAAGTGAAGGGATTTTGAAATAGATAAAGAAAAAGTATAATATGGAGCTATCGAGCAAAAAGGCAGTTGTCTTAACTCCTTTAACTCCTTAACTCCTTAACTCCATAAAAA
>DBLF01000125.1:0-2162 GCA_002297965.1 Candidatus Segatella papionis | reverse complement strand
ACATACAATGTAGATGGCGTGAAAATGCCAAAGATTAAGCGTCGCGACACCAGTGCTTGGATTCGCAAGGTGGCTGCCTCTCATGGCAGAAAGGTGGGCGAGATAGGTTATATGTTCGTGGATGACGAGAAGATTCTCGAAGTGAACAATGAGTATCTGGGTCATGACTATTACACCGATGTCATCACCTTCGATTACGACGAGGATGATGTCATCAATGGCGACATCGTGATTTCGCTCGACACCGTTCGCACCAATGCCGAGAAGTTTGGCAAGACCTACGATGATGAGCTTCACCGTGTCATCATCCATGGTATCCTGCACCTCTGCGGCATTAATGACAAGGGGCCGGGCGAGCGTGAAATTATGGAAGACAATGAGAACAAGGCGCTAGCCATGCTCGAAGGTGCTTCGATTTTGAAGAAGTAAATATATCCAAGTTCTTGCTTGGAAAAAATGAAAGTATGGAAAAATGAACTGTTAACTGTTGACATTGTTAACTTTTGTCAGTAGAGAGGATAATAAATAAAGGGAGATTCCAACAAAGCTGTTGGGAGTCTCCCTTTGATTATATCTTAGTCCGGCGGATTTGCAATCCGCCGTAAGCAAGAATGCTGAGCATACTTATTCTATCGCTTTGATTCTCTCTCGGCATTCCTTCAGAATCTCTTTCAACTCTTCTTCTTTGTTGGCTCTCAGCATGGCGATGCGTGTCTGCTTGAAGTCGGGGATGCCCTTGAAGATAGGGGAGGCGGCTAGGTGACGGCGAGTGTGGAGGATGCCACGGTATTCGTCGATGCGCTCGATGTTGATGCGGAGCTGTTCCTCCAAGAGGTCGATTTTCTCATCTACGGTCAGTGGAGCGGCACCTGTGTTGTCTAGATAATCACGGATTTCCTTGAATATCCATGGGCGGCCGAAAGTCGCACGACCTATCATCACGGCATCCACGCCATAGCGGTCGAAGGCGAGTTTGGCTTCCTCTGGGGTCGTGATGTCGCCATTGCCGATGATTGGGATGTGGATGCGAGGATTGTTCTTCACCTCGCCGATGAGGCTCCAGTCTGCCTCGCCCGTGTACATTTGGCTTCGGGTTCTGCCATGAATGGTGAGGGCTTGGATGCCGCAATCCTGTAGCTGTTCGGCTAGGTCGGTGATGATGAGGTTGTCGTTGTCCCATCCCAAGCGGGTTTTCACGGTTACGGGCACATTGACCGCCTTCACCACCTCGCGAGTGATGTCGAGCATCAAGGGGATGTTGCGGAGCATTCCTGCTCCTGCGCCCTTTCCTGCCACCTTCTTAACCGGGCAGCCGAAGTTGATGTCGATGACGTCGGGATGTGCTTGCTCCACGATTTTTGCAGCCTCCACCATGTCGGCGGTGGNNCGTATATCTGAATGCCCACAGGGCGCTCCTCGTCGCTTATCGTGAGCTTATTGACGGTCGATTTGATGCTGCGCACCAAGGCTTCCGCCGATACAAACTCGGTATAGACCATAGCGGCTCCGAATCGCTTGCAGAGCATGCGAAAACCAATGTCTGTCACGTCTTCCATCGGAGCGAGGAAGAGGGGCTGAGGTCCAAATTCTATGTTTCCTATTTTCATCTAAATCTATTGTTCTTTTTTGTTGACAGGAGAAATACTTCAACCGTACAGGTGGAAACTTCTCTTTTCTTTTTGCGGCTGCAAAGTTACAGCTTTTTTTTGAGATAGCCAAAAAACGTGGTATGTGCGGATTGCAAATCCGCAAAATAAAGTGGTCGAACCTTTTTAAACGACGGATTGCAAATCCGTCGGAACGCCTAGCGGAGGAGATGTTGGATAGAACGCCTAGCGGTATCTTCATTTCAAAAGATGGTACATTCCTCCTGCCAAGGTCTTGATGATACCCTTCATTTCCATCGTGAAGAGGAGGGAGGTGAGGCGAGTGATGTCGATGTTCGTCTTCACGCTTATCAGATTGATTTGGAGGTCGTTGGTTTTGGAGAGAATATCGACGATGAGCTGCTCTTCGGGCGATAGCTCGGGGAAGAGGCTGCGCTCGATGCCTTGTTGCTTGGCTCGCATCAGGGTGGCGTCGTCCTGCCAGCCCATGTCCTTTACGAAGTCGGCGGCACTGGTGATAAGGCCAGCTCCATTGCTTCGGATAAGGTTGTTGCA
>DBLF01000126.1:28786-33660 GCA_002297965.1 Candidatus Segatella papionis | reverse complement strand
GCGTTTCTTGCGACTTAGCCAACAGACAGGTTCCTCTCATCATGCAACCTATTTGGAAAACAGACAAAAAGTTGACTGATTTAGATGAAAATTGTCTTGATGTCTTCGTTTGGTCCAATCTCTCAGTTATTCAGATGGCATTAAGAGAATCATCTTCCGAAGATGACATTTCTAGAAATCAAAGAACAATTATATGGCTCTACAAAATGCTTTGGGACTTCACACAATTCGGCAAATTCAATTACACTGCGATTGTTAACAGCCTTTCATACAAATATAAGACAGACAAGGCTTTTGCCATAAGTGGCAAATTAACAAATCCTTTTCTTAAATCGCCAGAGTTAGAAGTTCCTCGAATTAGCAAATATGAAATCAAAAATATTATTCTCGGAGATGGACAAAAACTACTCAGACCAGAGAGAAGATTTGATGCATACCTAGTAAGTCATCCAGAATTGTTTAAATAAAAAAATGATAAAAGTTGTAGATTTATTTTGTGGTTGCGGTGGTCTAAGTCTGGGTTTTGAAAAAGCAGGAATGGACGTAGTAGCTGGTTTTGACAACTGGTCAGAAGCTCTAAATGTATATAGAAATAATTTCTCTCATCCTGCAATTAGAACCGACTTATCCAATGTTGACGAATCTGTTGAAAAAATCCGTTCATTTACACCCGATATGATAATAGGAGGACCTCCTTGCCAAGACTTTTCCTCGGCAGGAAAGCGCAATGAAGATAATGGAAGAGGTGACTTGACAGTCTGTTACGCTCAAATCATTTCCCGAATAACTCCACAATGGTTTGTTATGGAAAATGTGGAACGAATCCTCAAGACCCAAAAACTTCAAGAGGCACTAACTATTTTTCGAGCAGCAGGCTATGGACTTACTTATATGGTTCTTAACGCAGCCCTATGTGGAGTTCCTCAGAAGCGCAAACGTTTTGTGATGATTGGGAAACTTGGAGAAAAAGATGACTTCATCAAAGAAGAACTCCTATCACATCTTTCCGATCATGAAATGTCTGTTGCCGAATATTTTGGTGACAAACTTGACATCAAATATTACTATCGTCATCCACGAAGTTATGCACGACGTGGTATTTTCAGCACAGACGAACCGAGTGCTACGATACGAGGTGTCAATCGGCCTATGCCACAGGGTTATACCCTACATCCAGGAGACCCTGTAAAGTCGTTAGTTGGAATACGTCCCTTGACATCAAGAGAAAGAAGTATGATTCAGACTTTCCCAGAAGACTTTGATTTTCAGGGAACAAAAACGAATATCGAACAAATGATAGGAAATGCTGTGCCTGTTAACTTAGGCTACTATATTGCCGATGCTATATTTAGATACTCGGGGGAGAAACGCTTGAAACAACAGTACAGGAAGCCAAAGGGTTATCAACAGCTTAGTTTTTTCGAACAATCCTCCCAAAACTAGGCTTCGACCACAGCGCATATTTTGGCGCAAGCAATGTATATCCATATATCTCATTGAAGGACAAAATTTTGAAACAAACAGCAGAGGCTATGCTTCAAGCTCTTTCTTTAGCTGACGGTCCCTATTCTTTGCCAGAAGAATTCAAGGATGAAGATTTTGTCGCTTGGCGAGAAAAATGGATATTTAATAGTAACTATTACTATTAAATGACACGAACGTTTAATGATGTAAAGAACTGCGTGGTTGCCATGACAAGCCTATAAGCTATCATGACAACCACGTAATTCTTTATCTTTCTATTACTTCAAATACTTAGCTAAAGGGCTCTTCATCTTCTTCAAGCCCTTTGCCACACACTTGGCATTGTGCTGAGCACCCTTCAAGGAGGTATGAGTATGGTCTTTCTTGTAATACTCCTTCACCTTCTCCTTGCCAATCTTGTCGTAAGAATCGGCGGCGATGTTATGCAAATCAAGGAAGGCTACGCCTGTCTCGTCCACAATCTCACGATACCACTTGCCATAACTGTCGTTGCGACGCTCCATCTTGCCGTTAGGCCACTCATTGCGAGGCGTGAGGCTGACGAGGATTGGGGTGGCACCCTTCTCACGTACATCCTGGATGAACTTCTTTAGATACCAACCGAAGGAATATACCACCTCGTACTGACCATTGTCCAACTTATACACGTGGCAGGTATCCTTGGCGCAAGCGATGGAACCACGAGCCTTCTTGTCGGTCATCGAGCAGATGTCGTTGTGGCCGAACTCGATGAGCACATAGTCGCCAGGCTGAAGACTGTTATATACCTTCTCCCATCTGCCCTCGTTGAGGTAAGAGCGAGAACTGCGACCCGCCTTGGCTGCATTCACACAAGTAATCTTCTTTGGATTGAAGATGGTGTAAGCCTGAGAGCCCCAGCCCCACATGCCATCCTTCTCCTTGTCGGCATTCTTCACAGTGCTATCGCCTGTAAAGAAGACTACAGGCTTGCCTGGCTCACGCTTGAAATTTTCCACTGGCAAAGCTACATTGATCATCATCGCCTTCAGTGGAGCCAAACTTGGGTCTTGGTTAGCCATCAAGCCCTCGGCTGCAGAACGAGCATTCATCATCGCACCGAAGCGAGAAGTATGGATGTGGTCGGTGAAGAAATGATACTTCTCCTTCCAATGACCGTAGCTATCGAGCTTGGCTGCCGAAATCTCGTTCAAATCGACGAATGGCACACCTTCCTGCTCTGCCACCTGCTTAGCCCACAAGCCGAAAGTCTTGTTCACTCGAACTATCTTGTCGTTCTCATCGTAGGCATCACGAGGGGTCAAGGACATCAAGATAGGATGAGCGCCAAGCGCCTTGCAGTCGTTGATGTACTTGCGCATATACTCACCGTAGGTATAGACCGTCTCCTTCACACCTGTTTCCTTGATGGTGACGTTGAGCGAGTCCTTGCCGATGCCAGGGATGCTGGCACGAGCCCTGCCGCTATCGTACGGTCCATTGTCGTTATGACCGATGGAGATAATCACCCAGTCGCCAGCCTTGATGCCCTTGCGTACATCTGGCCAAAGACGATTGTAGAAGGTACGGCTGCTCATGCCGCCAAGCGCCTGGTTCTCTACGGTAATCTTGTTCTCATCGAAGAACTCATGCTCGTAATATCCCCAGCCCCACTGACCGTTGTTTCCATTGCCGAGGGTACCATTGCGCATGGTGGAGTTGCCTATCAAGAAGAGCACAGGATTGTTGCCCTTGCGACTCGTTCCAGGCTTGATACGTGCCGTCATCGCCTTGTTGAGGCTATCGGCAGTATTGTCGATGACATGGTTCACATCTTCCATTGGTCCAGCCACAACAGGCTTTGCTTTTTCATTAGGCTTTGCCACTTGGGCGAAACTAACTGTCGCCGTGGCAGCCATCAAAGACATTGCAAATAATAATCTTTTCATACGTATTTTAGTTTTTATTTTTTACTTATTAAACATATAAATTCTTTACTCTTCTTTCTTCACTCTTCACTTCACCTTCTCCGCCTTGTCGGGCAGATAATATCCGAGATGTGGAGGCTGATTATATCCTACGTTCTGCCAAGCCACTCCCATGCGGTAGATATGATCGTGCATCAAGGTAGGCACACGATAATCGGTCGGGATATTGGTGGTGAAGATATTCAGATGCGAGGCATCGCTCTCATCCCAATAGATGACCTCTTCTCGCCAATCGCCAAAGAGGTCGGCTTGCAGGTTAGGGGTAGCCTTCGACCAGTTGCAACTTACCGAATGCCCCATCTCGAAGAGTTGCTTGCCATTGCTCAGCGGCAATGCCACCGCTTCCTTGCCATTCCATTTCTGGAGATAAGGAGGAAAATGAGGGGCTCTGCCATTGGCAAGTAGTTCATCCTGCAAATCGCCATCCCAATAGATTCGGAAGTTCATCGCAGGCATACGAGAAACTGACTTAAAGCTAGCCTTTTCATTGGAGTTCCAGTCAGCCTCCATCTTAGGTCTTTTGCCCATTTTTTCCCAACCATTTTTAGATTCATAAATAGGATTTCCCTTGATGTCCCTGACCACAGGTTTGTCGGAGCTCCAAAGTTCATATCCTCGATGGTTGGCATCAATGTCGGCGGCAAGTCCTCTGCCCGTATCATCCTTATCATAAGTACGGAAAAGGATTTCACCCGTCTTGGCATCACGAAGGTCTGAGCCGTATGGGTATTCCTCGTGTACCATAAAGTACTCCAAGCCAGGTCTATCAGGATCAAGGTCGCCCAAGTGCTGCGCATCGCCATGTCCCAAACCTGTAGAATAGAGCAAGGTACCATCATTGTTGATGGCTGCCGATCCGTATGTAATCTCGTCACATCCATCTCCATCCACATCGCCTACAGCCAAACTGTGCGCTCCCTGTGCATAAGCACTAGGTTGCTCTGGAGAAACGGAAGCATGAAGCCATTTGGTCTTCAACTGCTTTCCATCGAAATCGACCGCCCAGAGATAAGAGCGAGTATAGTACCCACGGCACATCACGGCACTCGGATGCTTATCGGCACCATCGAGATAAGCCACACCTGCCAAGTATCGCTCTCCACGATTGCCATAGTTGTTCTTGTCGCCCCATTTAGATGAATAAGCTGGGAATCCGTTCTCCAAACGTTCCCCTTCTTCCACCTGCTCGCCTACCCCGAAAGCTCGGTTCGGATTATACCAAACGGTATGCACCGCCTTTCCTGTCTCCCCATTGAAAACGGTGAGCAACTCCGGTCCCGTCAAGATGCGTCCTCGCTCATTGCGATAGTCGGCATCATTGTCGAGCAAGCGAATCTCAGCATCAGTGGCAGCCTCGCTCACATATTTACCTTTTCCATCTACGCTTCCAGCCGATGTCTTGCAAATCATTTCCGCCTTGCCATCACCATCGAAGTCATAGAC
>DBLF01000126.1:12409-28715 GCA_002297965.1 Candidatus Segatella papionis | reverse complement strand
AGCTGGGTGCCATCGAGCTTATAGCAGTCGAAGATGACATCGCCCGTGTAGCCATCGTGCGAATTGTCGTGCGAGTTGGTAGGGTCCCATTTCAGGATGATTTCATATTCGCCGTCGCCATCCACATCGCCCACGCTGCAATCGTTGGGTGTATAGGTGTAAATACCGCCTCCTAAAAAAGCGCCTTGTGGACGATTCAGGGGGATAGACTTGTAAAGGTCTCCCCATGGTCTCACGACTTTTGAAACTTCCCTCTCAGCTTTCCCATCAGCCTTGGGTTCCTTCTGATAGGTGATGATACGATATTCATCATTTGCAGTACCTTGTTCATCGGTATAGTTGGTCAACTTCAGATGATGGGCAATAATCTTACCATTCCGCTCCACATCAAAGCAAGTAGTCTTGCTATCTGTACCCAGCAAGCGCCAAGAGAGGAATATTCCCTTGTCCTTGGCTGGCAATGCCACCACGCCACGATCTAGTTTCTCCATCTGCGAAGAAGGTGTCGCCACTTGTGCTTGCACCTTGGCAGCAGGCATCATCATTAATGCCATACTTACCAGCGGAAAAGCTATTTTCTTGATTTGTATCATGATTTTTACTTTTAAGATTGATTTTCAAATACAAAAGTACTTCTTTCGATGAAGATTTATAAGGCAATATTATTCAAATATACGAATTATCATTCATTTTAATAAAAGAGCGGCATCCCTTATCCAGAAATACCGCTCTCATCACATTTCATAAAAAATTATTTTATCATAAACCCTATCATCCTATTAGTAACCAGGGTTCTGCATCTTCTCCTTCTCCTCGTTGCTCAAAGAAGCACCATTCTCGTTGGTGATACCATCGAGGAATGACTGAGGAATTGGACGATAGTAGTGCTTGGCTGGGTCAAACTTGCCTTGTCCTGCAGTAGAAGCATCATTGAATGCATTCCAACGAGCCTCCAAGGTCTTGGTACGGGCCAAGTCTTCCCAACGCTGCCCCTCGCCAATCAACTCACGAGTACGCTCATCCAAGAGGAAGCACATGAACTTATCATAATCAGAAGTGCAGCCCAAAGCCTCATAGATTGGCTGTTCAACTGCAGAGTTGAGTACATCTTCGATGCTGTTCAAGTGCATACTGCTCTCTGTAGAAGCAGTTGTCTCCGCAATGTTGTTTGACTCATAATAAGTATTCTCTTCGGTATAGATGGCACCTTCGGCAGAGAATCCACCACCCTTACCTGTACAAGCAGAATTCTTCTTATAAGCCTGTCCACCATCGCGGCTGATAGAACGATTCTCACCATCCTTATATCCAGCACGGTCACGTACCATATTCAAGTAAGTGATGGCATTGGCATAATCCTTCTTGCGGATATAAGCCTCGGCAACCATCAACACATCATCCGCAGAACGAGCGATGATGGCATCACGAGTACCAAACTGAGAAGCGATAGACTCACGGGCACCATCACGGAACTTGCTCAATGCCACACTTCTGTTATGGATACTACCCAAGATATAATAGTTACCAGAACGCTCGGCTGGGTTGCTCTGTGTATTGAAACTAAATGGCTGCCCTGCATAGTAGCGCACGAAAGTATGCTGCGGAACGAGCTTACCATTCTTCAAAACATAATCCTCAGACTTGTTCTCACTACCATCAGCTTTCAAGCCAGGGGTAAAGCGAGTGTCACCAGGGTTATTGACGATATACTTGATACCGATTTCACCACCCTTGAAACGATGGTCACCAGGATCTGCATCGGTTGGCACCTTCACATTCTCAGGATAATACTCAGGATGAGCCTTATACATCTCATCCGTAATCTCCAACTTGCCTGTATCCTTATTTTTCTTGGTCGTTATCCAATAAGGCGCACCCGCAGTATAGTTGGCGCCATACTTGGTGATGAATGACTTCCAAAAACGAGAGTCGTTGACACGGTCGAAAACCTGCATAGAATACTCAGTGGCACTGACATAAGAGAACTCACGACCACCTGAGATGTCACGTTTACAACCTGCTATATTCTGATAAACCGATGGATAGTAAAGATGGAATTGATTACCAAAACGTCCACGAGTGCTGGCTCCATCGTTAGAGAACTGTGCTGCAAGCACTACCTCGCTAACATTCTCATTAGCACCATTAGGCTCGGTATAATCCCACAATTCCTGGAAATTTTTGCACAATGGATGAGCTGCTATCACTTCCTTACCATATTTAATGACAGCATCTAGGTCAGCATCCTTATACTGAGAATTCCAACTATCATGCAACTCCGATGCTCGATACAAGTGAGCCTTTGCCAAGAAATGGGCAGCAGCCGACTTGGTCAAACGTCCCACCTGCTTGCCTTCTGGACTTTCAGGCAACAATTCGTAAGCCTTCTCCAAGTCTGAGATAATCTGGGCGAAACACTCTTCCTCGCTATTGCGAGTATAGGTATAATTAATCTTACCATTACTTGGCTCCAATTTCAAAGGCACGCCACCATACTGCTTCACCAGTTCGAAGTAAGCGAATGCACGCAAGAAATATCCCTCACCCAGACGGTTGTTGTATGTGCTAACCTTCTCTCCATAATATAATGGTGTGTTCTGGATGATGAGGTTGGCAGGCTCCACCAAGCCATACATATTGTCCCACAGGGGTTGATTGGCGGCTGTCTCACCAGAATTCAGATCGGTGCTATAAGCATTGTAAGAAGTGATGTTGTTGGCACCGCTGGTAAACTCATCGATACCCATACCATACATATAAATACCCCAGATATAGTTGTACTTAAACTTCAACTTTTGGTAAGCACCCGTCACCAAGTCATCAATACCCTCCTTGGTCTGGAAATACGCCGATCCTTTCTCTGTAATCAGCTTTTCATCCAGGAACGAGTCACTACAAGAAGTAACTGTTCCCAACATTGCACCTGCAATCAGTGCTGCATATAATATTTTGTTTGTCTTCATGATGTTTCGTTTTTTAGAATCCAATGTTAAGTCCAATTACCCAACTCTTGATAGTCGTACCAGAACCGTATGACGTAGAGTTATTGTCATAGCTCAAGAGGTCGGTGTCAAGCCACTTGCACTTCTTGTAAATTGTGAATGGGTTCATTGCCTGTACATAAATCTTGAGGTTGCTCATTCCGAACTTGCTTGTAACGCTCTTAGGGAATGTATAGCCCAAAGAGATATTACGCATCTTGATGTAAGAACCATCCTGATAGTTCATTGAGCTAGAGTATGTATCGGCATTCTGTCCCTGTGATCCTGGAGAGTAGTACTCTGCATCCTCGTTGATGTCTTTAATCCAGTAATCCACATCACGCATGGCATACATTCCACCCAGTGTCTCTGCACCCTTAGCTACGGTAAACTTCCAGCGAGCATAGATAAAGCAAGACAGCTCAAAGTTCTTGTAGCTGAAGGTGTTCTGCCATCCACCAGACCAGCGAGGACGAACCTTGCCTACGATGGTGCGATCATTGGCATCAATCTTACCATCAGGATTAACATCCTTTACTCTGATCTGACCAGGCTTACGACCAAACTTGGCAGCCTCCTCGGCCTCGGAGGTCTTCCAGATTCCATCATATACATAGTCATAATATACACCGATTTCCTCACCTACGAAGAGACGGTCGTTCACATTCTTCTCTACACCATTGTTCAACTTATCCACACGGTTGCGGTCGATGTTCCAAGTCAAGGTGGTGTTCCATGTGAAATCTCTTGTCTTCACTGGGATGGCATTCAACTGCAAGTCAACACCCCATCCTGATGTCTCACCCACATTAGCGTATGTGCTAGTATAACCCGTGAGAGAAGGTATCGTTGTGGCGAGAATCAAGTCTGTAGTCTTATTGTGATAATAATCTACGCTACCACTGATGCGATTATTGATGAAGCCAAAGTCCAAACCAATGTTCCATTGCTTTGTTTTCTCCCAACCAAGGTCAAGGTTTGCCATCTTATTTGGGCTCTTGGCAGAAGCGTCAGAAGGCAAATAACCCACATTTGGATCCATACCGCCCCATGCATAGTAGTTGCTCTGCACGGCACCCTGAGTAGCATACGCTGCTACTGCATAGTTACCAGACATACCATAGCCTAGACGGAGTTTCAAATTGCTAACCCAGTCAGCCTTCTGCATAAACTTTTCCTGATCAACACGCCATCCAAGAGCCACAGAAGGGAAGGAAGCCCACTTATGACCAGCAGATAACTGAGAAGCACCATCCGAACGAACACTGGCTGTCAACATATATTTATCTGCGTAGGTATAGTTGACACGCGCCATATAGGAAGCAAGAGATGTTTCTGTCAAACCTGTGGAATAAGCCTGCGGATTACCCAAGGAACTGGTATTCCACCAAAGTTCTTCCGCACTAGCTACATAAGCCTTGATATTACCATTCTCCGAATGATACTTAGAGGCACTCTGCAAGAGGGTGATGCCAATGCGATGATTCTTGGCAATGGTCTTGTTATAGTAGATCAAGTTATCGAGCGTCCAAGATACCTTGTTGGATGGATTGTACTGGGCGATGTTTCTACCATCACCATTGATACCATCCGCAGCATTGGCAATACCCAAACGATAGTATTGGAGTTCTGGACCAAACTGGATACGATACTGCAAACCATCCAGTGGTGCCCAAATCTTACCGAAGTTGAGCTGGGCGTAAGCACTGCCATTGATACGGAAGTTGGTGCGCTTGTTGGTGTTATATTTCAACTCATCAATTGGGTTGATGACATTTACATTGTAAGCCCATGGATTGCGGATATAATTACCTTCGGAATCGTATGGCACAGTCCAAGGTATCATAGAATTCAATGCACTATAATAATCACCAGGACCAGTCACAGACTTGGAGAAGTTATAACCATAATCCTGTGTGCCGTATGAAGCATTCATGGTGAAGCCTAAAGTCAATGGCTCAATAGGTCTAGCCTCGAAAGAGGTGTTCAGCGTAAAGCGCTGATAGCTCTGACCAGGCTGGACACCCTTCTGATTCAAATAGCCAAAAGAACCATAGCCCTTAAACTTATCCGAGCCTCCAGAAGCACTGATGGTATGCTCTTGCGTAATACCAGTCTGCTTGCCTTGACTAGCCCAATCGTAAGAACCGACCAATTCTGGATGATAAGTACCATCCACCCAAGCCTGATTGATATTAGCCCAACTGTCTACCTGACCACCAAAGAGTTTCACATCCCCTTCATAATTAGGAGCGAAATCTTGGTTCTTGTCGCCATAAAGTCCCTGATTGTAAGCTGCCAAACGAGCATAATCTATCCACTGTTGTGCGTTCATCATCTTGGTTACATCATGCAGGGTTGAGAATGTCACTGTACCAGCATAGTTCAAGGTCACCTTACCTTCCTTACCCTTCTTGGTTGTAACGAGCACAACGCCATTGGCACCACGGGCACCATAGATAGCCGTAGCAGAAGCATCCTTCAATACCTCGATGCTCTCGATATCCTGAGGGTTGATGTTCTCGATACCACCATTCTGGATAATCATGCCATCCACAACATAGAGAGGAGCACTGCTGGCACCAATGGAACGCTGACCACGGATAGTGATGCTTCCCACCGTACCTGGACGCTGAGAGTTGGTAATATCCACACCGGCAGTCTTACCCTGCATACCTTCGAGAGCATCCTTCACAGGCATGGCTGTCAAGTCCTTGGAATCCAAGTGCGCCAAGGCTCCGGTGACATCGCTCTTACGCTGCACACCATAACCAACAACTACGACTTCGTCCAAAGCCTTGTTGTCTTCCTGCAAGGTTACTTTCAAGTCGCTCTTGCCAGCGACATTCATTTTCTGGGTTGTATAACCTATATATGAGATTTCCACGGTAGCATTCTTTGGCACATTGGTCAAAGCAAAGTTACCATCAAGGTCGGTTACGGCACCATTGGTAGTGCCCACCACCTTCACACTGGCACCAATGATAGGTTCGCCAGTGTTATCTACAACTGTACCTTTTACTGTTCTAGCTTGCTGTACTACGTTTGTCGCAGCATTTACTTCATTGCCCCCCCATATCGGAGCGAACATCAATGCTGAGCAAAACAAAGTAACTGGCAAAACTGATTCCTTTAAAAATAGTTTGTTGCTCATGTTATTGTTTTTTGGTTTATAATTATATTTTGTTAGTTTCGGTTGCAAAAGTACGGCGATATTCGTTAACTTCACTTTACATTTTGGTTATTAAACCTTAATATTTGATAATGCATCAATTATTTTCCATACTTGCTCGGTGCAATGCCATACTTATTCTTGAAGCACTTATAGAAATAAGTGGCATCTGAGAACCCTACTTTTTCGCTGATTTCACTCACGGTGTATTCACCTTCCAGCAAGAGCTTGGCGGCGATGCGCAGACGCTCATTCTGGATATAGATGTTAGGCGATACGCCCATGATGGTCTTAGTACGGTTATACACCGTGGTGCGACCAAGGTTGAGCAACTCGGCGAGACGATCCACATTGAAGTTATTATCGCTGATGTGTTGGGCAACCACTGCCTCCAACTTGTCCTTGAACTTCTTGTCGAGCGTTGACATCAGGATAGTTGGCTCTGTTTTTTTGATTTCCTTCACAGGCTTTATCTGGATGTTGTCGCTAATCTCTGCTGTAGTTTTCTTGTCTGCCAGCTCTTTATCTTTCAGCTCCTTGTCTTTCAGCTCCTTGTCTTTCTGCTCCTTACTTTTTTGTTCCATGCTCACAAACTGCAGGGCGCGAGCGATGAGGAGCTTGAAGTTGCAAGGCTTCACCATATAGTCATCCACAAAGTTCTTGTAAGCCTTCAGCATGTGGTTTACATCGTCGAAGGCGGTAAGCATAATAACAGGAATATTTTGTAGCTCAGGGTCAGCCTTCAAGTTGCTCACTATCTCATAGCCACTCATTTCTGGCAGCATAATATCGGTGATAAGCAAGGCAGGCTTCACCTTCTTGATGTTTTCATATCCCGTCTTTCCATTCATAAAACTTACGACCTTGAAATAGACGGAAAGCTCGCTTTTGATTTGCTCCATCATATCTGGGTCGTCCTCGATGACCATCACAGTTATATTATTGATGGCTTGCGGAGTCATCTCCTTCACGATGTTCTCCAGCTCCAGATGTTCAATGCTAGAACTTTCCAATGCCGACTTCTCTGCGAAATCGGTTGGTGCATAAATACTTTCGTCCGTAGGCAAGGTGAGGGCGAAGAGACTTCCGCCTAATTCCTTCGAACGTTGGTAGGTAAGCGAGCCCTTGTGCAACAGTGCCATCTCATGTGCCGTGTAGAGTCCGATGCCCATTCCTCCCTTCGAAACATAGCCGTGCATAAAAGGCTTGAAGAGGTCTTGCTCACGCTCAGGCTTGATGCCCGGTCCGTTGTCTTCTACGGTGAGTTTCACGAAACCTTCCTCGCAACATAGTTTCACCATGATGCTTCCTTTGTCAGGAGTATATTTCACGGCGTTGCTCAACAGGTTGTAAGTGATAGCCTCCACCTTCTGATGGTCGAAAGCCAGTTGCATCTTTCCCATGGCAGGTGTAAAGCTCATACTGATATCCTTCTGCTTGGCCACGGTGTAGATGTCGTTATAGATATTTCTTACGAAGGTTACGATGTCACCATGCTCTAGGGTCAGCTTCATATTGCCCGTGTTAGCCTTGCGGAACTCCATCAGTTGGTTGATAAGTCGCTGCATGCGCTTGTTACCTCGGCTCAGTGTGAGCAAGGTTCGCTTGTTGATACGTGAAGCTTCGTCCGACGACATAATTTTCTCGATGGAGCTTTGGATGATGGCGAGCGGCGTACGGAACTCGTGCGAAATATGGGTGAAGAATTCGATGCGGAAGTTGGACATCTTTTTCTCCATCTCCACTTGCTGGTTCAACTCGAAGTTTCTGCGCCAAGAACGATAGTAGATGACGATGGCACCTCCGATAAGCAGCAGGTAAATCGTCCATGCTATCCAGGTGTTGTACCAAGGTTGGCGGATGGTGATGTCGAGTGTAGTCTCTTCACTCCATTGATTGCTGCCCATCCGGGTACGGATATGCAGGATATAGTGGCCTGGATTCAGGTCACTAAAGTCGGCATGGTTTATGCTGGTGGCTGGTCGCCAATCTTTGTCTAGTTTCTCCAGATAATATTGGTACATCGCATTTTTGATGTGTGGGTAATCGAAGTTGGAGAAGTAAATGCAGAGTGAGTTCTTGTCGGAAGCCAAGCTGATTTCCTTCGTGTAGCTCAGTGCCTTGTTGAGCAGGTTGTCATGTTCCTCGTCATAGATGGAGATACCATTGATGGTGAGATCGGTAATGGCAACTTTCATGCGTGGGTTCGGAATGTTGTCATTGCGGTTAGGAGTGATGAAGAACATGCCATTGGGCACACCGAGTACGATGCGACCGTCTGGGAGCTGTACGGCGCAGTTCTCAGTAAAGTTGTTGCTCAGAATATCACGTCCCAGCTGGAAGGAACGAATGTCGTTTGTCTTGGCATTGAGAAGCGAGATGCCTTCTTCCGTGCCTATCCAAATGTTCCCATACTTGTCTTCCACCAACGAGCGGGTATTGTTGTCGGTGAGTCCATTGGTGGTATCAAACTGCTGTACGTCTAGCTTTTGACTTTTCTCGTCGAATTTGCATTTCAGCACCCCTTTCGTGCTGGCAAACCAAAGCGTACTATCATGAGCCAAAAGGCCACAATCCACCTCGCTGATAGGCAGCATTCCGTTCTCTTCGCTGAATCTGACAAAAGATTTCTCGGTGATGTTTCTGATGTGTGTATCCACCATCACGATTCCGTTGTTGGTGCATATCCACAGTCGTTGCTTCTTGTCCATCAGCAGGTCGTGAATCTGCCCTTCTTTGCCGTTTTCTGTAAGGAACGACTTGATGCTTCTGTTGCCCTTAGCATTTGCTTGCTGCTGGGTGAGAAGCAGGCCGTCGCCCCAAGTGGCAAGCCAAGCTCTGCCCATCTTGTCGAAGACCACATCGTAGAAATTGGCACTTGGCAGGAAATGCTCCTTCTCATATTTAGAATATCGGATGCCATCGATGTAGATACCATCGCCTTTGGTACCTATCCACGCCTTCCCCTGTGGATCTATGCTGTAGCAATATACACAGGCGTAGGTCTGCAGGGATAGGGATGTTTTCTGGGCATCGGTGTCGTAGATGTATGTTTTGTTGGCTCGGGTGCTCACGGCGAGTTTATTATTTCCAATATAGCTAATGTGTCGCACATAGTTGCTCCACTCCCTGTTGTCGTTTGGCTCCAACTTGACAAGCTCGGTGTTCAGATTTCTCAATTCTCTGCAGCAATATACGCCATCGCCCATGCAGAGCCAAAGGCATCCGCTTCGGTCGATAAACACGTTGAGCAGGAAGTCGGAATGGATGAGCGGTTCCTTGTCGAAGGCAGAGAAGTGTTGCAGTTGGTCATCCTTCGGGTCATAGACAAAGAGACCATTTCCGTAAGATACGATATATACCTTGCCCTGAATATCCTCGGTAGCCGCAAAGTTCTTGTCTCTTCCGTTGATATAGGTCTTGTTGTCTAGCAAGTGGAATTTCTTGTAGAGTTTGCCTTTTTTGCTAAAGAGATATGCATTTCCTTCCTTGTCGTAGAGAAAGTGGTACGACTTGAGAGGGTTTTTGTCCATGGCATTGGCAATCTGGATCTCAGGTTTATGGAAGATGCCCGTCTTCAGATTCATGGCAAAAGTTTCTTGCTGGGTGAAAATATACCATTCTCCCTGCCAGAAGAAAGAGGCACGCGATTTACCCACGAATCCCACCATGGATGGTAGCTGGCTCTTCTTGACGAGCTTGCCTTGGCTATTGTATAGATAGGCTTCTCCATCCTTGGTGAGCACAGCGATGGTGTTGTTGTCGCAGGTCAGGGTGATGATGTGCTTACGCTGGAGTTTCAGGTGACTTTGATGGTCGGGTGTTATCATATTGAGTCCCTTGTCGGAGGCTATCCAGATGTTTTGCTTACCGTCTTCTGCCAGTTGCAGTTGTCGGTCACCAGCAAGCTTACCGTTTTTCACGGTATAGTCGATGGTATGGAATTTTCCCTTGCTGTATGTGAGGTATCTCACGCCGAATTCGGCAGAGAACAGCCAAAATCCCTGGCTGCTCTTGAAGCGATTCTTCAAGAGCGTAGGAGCCTTATCGTCGAAATATTCTGAGAAATGGGCTTCTTCCAGGTCGTAGCAGCACAGGATGCTGTTGGAACTATAACCCCAGATGAGTCCGTTCTTCTCATCGTTGATGAGTTGGGCGATGGAACTGTTGTTTTTGTTCCTAGAGTTTTCTCTCAATTGGGTGAAGTTGATGAATTGGTATCCGTCGTATCGGCTGATACCATTAGAGGTAGCGAGCCAGATGAATCCCTCCCGGTCTTGTGTGATGTCGTTCACGGTATTGCACGATAGTCCATCCTTTGCAGAAAGTCGTGTACCGTCTAATCGGATGTCACGAGCTGCCGCTGGCATGGAAAACCAGAGGTTGGAGAACATCGCTATATATAATAAGGTATATAATGTCTTGTATAGTTGGTTCGTATGTCTTGTTAGTCTCATATCATAATTTTCTTATCTTTATTTCACCTCATCCATTCTCAGCAGCTTATAACCATCAAACTGCATGATAATCTTATGGAGTTGTGTACCTTGGCGCAAAGCTTCCACTCTTGGTGCCTTGGCATAGCCATTAATCTGATTTTCGGCTTGATGCCATTGCGCCTTGATGCGAGCTTCATGCTTTTCTTTTGGCTCGCCCTTTTCCCTCTTCGGCACAAGCTTCAACTCTAAGATATAGCTATGCTTGGTCTCATAATGCGTGAGGTCTGGCAGGAGGAAGAAATCACAATAGCCATGGTTCAGTTCTAACTCTGGTGCCGTATAGTAATAGGCATTCAGATTGAGATAAGCCATAAAGAAGCCTTGCAGGTTTCGCTCACCTTCAATACTATCTCGTACCGATGATACTTGCTCGTAGGCATCCGCCATGTATTGCAAGGCTTCACGCCACTTGCCATCATACGCCATGTCGAAATAGTAATCAGTAAGCTTATTATTACTGATATATGCTCTGGCATCAATCAGTTCCAACAGATAATCGTAATACTGCTTGCGCACATTATTGTTTGGGATTCCAAGAACAAGTTTTGCTCCTCTAGTACCCTTGATGGTAAGCATACCATAATAAAACAACAAACTAGGAAAGACCTCAGGGTCGGTAATTTCGTGTGCTGGAAAAGTCTCCAAGAGCGAAGCTACAATCTCTCCCTTCTCGGCAATGGTACGTATCACGCCCTTACGGTCACCATCCAATTTATCGAGCTGAATGAGTTTCTTCATTTTGTTATAATCCGTCTTGGTATTTGGGTCTATCATCTCTTCGGGTCCCTCACCACGTCGAAGATAGTTACGAAGATAATAAATGACCATATCACAATTGAACACCTTACTTTGGGTCTCCAAAGCATTCTTCGAAAAGCAATAGTTGTCATACCAAGGTTTCATCTCATTGACAATGGCATCAATGTCTCTATCAGCAGGTATATCTCCCTTTTTCTTGTAATAGTTGAACATATCATATACATCCTCCGTGGAGAAGCCCAACATTTGATTGAACGGCTCTTTTGTGGAGATATGCCAACCAATATTGAAACCGCTGGTCACATCATCGAGGGTCACAGGACTTACCCCTGTAATGAAGATACGCTCGAAGTTGCCCTTGAACATCTTGAAGATGTCACGATAGAAACCCTCGGCATGCGTCATCGCCCAATACACATCCTCTCCTTTCTCGTTGAGCACGGTATTAGTGAAGTTGTCATATTCGTCGATGATTAGATATTGCCTGATTCGCAGTGTCTTTGCCTTAATATTAATAAGGTTCAACTTGTTCGTTGCCCTCTGAGTAGAATGCACTTTGCTGACAAAATCTTCGCCATAAGAGGTACTATAAACATCTACATAATTGTCGAGCATAGCACCACAGTAAGCGTCAAAATTTTCCGCCAAGTGTTCGATATCACCTCCTACCTGTGAGAAGTCGATATGCAACACCTGGTATTTGCCCTGCAAAGACGTAGGCTGTTTGCCTATCCACAAATCGCCAAACCAATCTTGGAACTTATCCTTGGTACTGCAGTCATAGTAAGCATGAAGCATACCAATGAATACACTCTTGCCAAAACGGCGAGGGCGAATAAAGATAAGGTTGCGAGCCTCCTTCTCCAACTCTGGTATATACATTGTCTTATCGACATAATATATGTTCTGCTCCACGATGGTGAGAAAATCCTGCACACCGTATGGCAATTCTTTCACGTTCTGCTCCATATCATTCTATCTTTGTTTCTAAATTGCAAATGCAAAGATACGACAAATATTTAAGATAACAAGTTTTTTAACAAGAAAAAGGCAAAGTTACCCTATAATACGCTCCATCATTTTCGTATGTATCACCATTAACCAATCACCTATTATTACAAAATCAACATAGGTGTGTCTCCGTTAGACAATGTTGTAGGTACATATTTTAAATGTATTAGTATTGTTTTTTCAAATTTGATGTCACTGGTGTCACACCATAGGGTAACAGACTGTCAATCAATAAAATAAGGTGTAACAGCAATTAATATTTTGCTGTCACTTGATGTCACTTGCTGTCACACCTATTTTCGCTTTACAAGGGGCTACGTTATTTTCTAACCACCTTATACTCAGCACAAAATCGAGTTTTCTTATTTTCCAATCCATCAATATTCTTGAATTCCCTACCCAAATTACTAAGACCCGAAACTTGCAACGAAGAGCCAATTTTTTGCTTCAAAACATTAAAAATGAAGGCGGCAGATACATATTCGCCCTTTTCTACATCAGCAGTAGGTTCAAAAACTTCCCAAAAACATTGTTTTGCGACGGAAATTGGTGACAGTTTGCTTACTGTCGTCCTTAGCGATGCGCTCCAAGAGTCGCTCGATAATTTTCATGCTGACGCACAACTTGTTTTGCTTATTGCATCTTGCTATCGTTACCTTCATCGTATTGATAATTAGACAATTAGACGTTTATTTCGCTATTAAGGCGCTTTGCCCAGACTTGCCCGAGCCGCCGGGCACTTTTGCCCAGCGGCTGGAGGACTTTTGCCCAAGGTCGTTGGGCAAAAGTCCTCATAGCCTCGGGCAAAATTGCTTAACCATTCGGTTACAATTCCTTGTAGGTAGAAACAAGTCACCATAAGCCTTGGTTTCATTTCTTAAGAGTCTTATTCTATTTGCTGGGAACCTTTCTCTATCTGCTAGAAGCCTACTTCCCCGGTGTATCTATCAAACTTCAAGTTTTGGTATCCACGCTGCTGACACCTTCTCTAGTTGTCATTTACGAATATATAATCGTTTTCATTATTTTTCTAATTTAAAAGGCATGCCCATTACTATCAACAAGCATGCCTTACTTTATTTACTCAGATACAAAATACAATCCCCAAACATTTGGATATTCATTCAATATATTAAAGAATGCCAAAGTTTGCTTATTTAGTAATTTATCTACATTATCTGTAAACTTTCCATGTACAAACAAGTCCATGGCATTCGCATTATATGGACTATTCAGCATAATAGCCAACTTACCATCCACATCATAAGTAGCTCTCAATATATACTTATCTTCCGATTCGTATTTAGTGAACAGAGTTTCTACATCAGAATTATCAGCATTCAAGAACTTTGCGATAAAAGACTCAGCCTGCGCTTTCGTAAATTCCAATATCATGTCATGATTTTGGTTCGTAAGCCAATACTTTATTGTCATCAGATTAGAAGTCACTGTTTCACCTTTATTATTACTCAACATATCTATTGACAACTTACCATCATTAGAGAATGTCAACATTGCCGCAGAATCTGTTTTTGCATAAAGACTTGTCATACCAGACAATGTACTTTCTGCAAGTTGTGAATAAGCATATTCCACGCCGTCTATTGTCATAAATCTAGCATCGCCACTCTTTATGATAGTACAACCTTTCTTAAAATTAAAAGTAAAAGGTTGCTTTAGTAAATCATCCTTAACCACATTATACACCACTTTCAATTTGAAGTAATGACCTACAACAGACCTTGATGGGAAATAGACACCACTCACTGTCATGTCGTAATCAGAGTTTTCCACCTTTCCCTGATACTGGATTTCATCTCTCTGAGGAAGAACATCCACAACCAACTGGATATTATCATCTGATGAAGGAACGATACCCGAGATGGTCATTTTCATCTTGGTGGAATCACCTTCTATTGCCTCAAACTTAGCTTTCACATCATCCTTACGAGGAGATGTCACACCGTTCCAAATAAAACTATAATTGGATGCTACAAGTTCTTGGTTCAACATCACCTTGCTGCTCATCACTCCTGTGTTATCATCATCAGAGCAAGATGCTAAAGCTACGACTGCCAAAAGAACCAATACATATTTTTTAAAAAAAATAGATGCTTTCATAATCTTTGTTGTTAATGGATTGGCTAAGGATTTTCTCCTTAGCCAATCCTATTTTTTACTTAGGAATCACTAGTCCAAAATTACCAACCTGGATTCTGCTCCCACTTCTCTCCATACTTCTCGTGCTTCTGCATCACGTCGGTAGGGATTGGGAAGAGATACATCTTGTCGTCCCACTGGCGCTGTACGGTCTCACGAGTATAGGTGAGCGAACCATCCTCGTTCTTGGTAATCTTCATCTCCTGGATGTTCTTGAAGAACTTGTCTGCCTCTTTCCAACGGCGAACATCCCAGAAACGATGACCCTCGAAAGCCAACTCTACCATACGCTCGTTCTGATACTTAGCCCAGAACTCATCGTTGCTCAATGACTCAGGGAAGTCTGGCATACCGGCACGCTCGCGAATTTTATCCACAGCCTGGTCGGCAGACATTGGGAGGTCGGCGCTAGTAGCTGTAGCACTACCCAAATATTTAAACACGGCCTCAGCATAGTTGAGATAGAACTCGCCCAAGCGATAAGTTACGTAGGTATGATAGTCGCCCTGAAGCTTGGTCTTGGAAGTCAAGTCGATGTCGCCATGGAGCAACTTCTTGAGATAGTAACCTGTAGGTGTAGCACCTACCAATGGTTCTGCGTTGACACCACCATAATAAGTCTGCAACTTTGCCTTCTTATAGTTGGTAGCAGTAGGCCAAACATCACCGTTCTTGGCAATGGTCAACTCAAGGCGAGGGTCACGACCTGCGTATGGATTCTGCTCGTCATAGCCACTGCCAGCCTCGTTGATGCCCTTGCCAGTAGCCTTCATCTCGTAAGCATCTACGAGATTTTGAGATGGGCAGTTGATACCAGAAGCAGAATAGTTGCCCTTGGATTTATCAATTCCGAATGGATAGTTGTAGCTTTCCACCATGTTGTCCTTAGGGTCGGTAGAGGAAATCTTGGTACCATAGATACGGCGACCGAAGATAATCTCGCACTTCTTGTCGGCATCCTTGTAGTTAGTGGTTGCCCAAAGATCCTCATACTTGGCAGCCAACTTCATGCCTCTAGCCTTGCAGGCATCAAGCAACTCCTTGGTGTAAAGGGCTGCCTTGTGGTAACGCTCCTTGTCGCCTGAAGGATTGAAGAGAGGGCTAGCCCAATAGAGGGCGGCACGTGCCTTCAATGCCAATACGGTGAGGTTGTTAGCACGACCATCCTCGGCAGTGCTCAAAGCCATGCTTCCTAAGTCGGAGTAGTCCTTGATGATGCTGTCCTTCACTGCATCGCACTCATCGAAGATATACTGGAAGATCTCGTCGGATGACTTGCGAGGCTGATTGTTCACATCAGCCGCAGCCATATCTGCATCGATGATTGGCACACCACCATACTGACGAACCAAATTGAAGTAGAAGTAAGCACGCCAGAAGCGAGCCTCCCACTTGTAGTTCTCGTAGCGATACATCTGCTGCTGATAGTCGGCATTCAGCTCGAAGTCCTCGAACTTCAGGTCTTGGAAGTCCTTCAATACCACATTGCAGGTTCTGATACCCTTATACATGTTAGTCCAGAGAGAACCCTGTGCGTTGGATGGACTCCAACTGCCATTGTAGAAGGTCTCAATGCTACCACCTGTTACAGAATAAACACTCTCGTCGGTGGCAGAGGCTAGCATGGCTCCGCCAAAGTTCTGACCGTAGTCGTAGTCGGCGTAATTGTAGATGTCGGTCATAAAGCCACCCACCTTCTCGAAGGTCTGGATGATGTAAGCCTT
>DBLF01000126.1:0-12280 GCA_002297965.1 Candidatus Segatella papionis | reverse complement strand
TAGAATGTTACTGACAAACCTGCCACGATGCTGCGGTTCAGAGGATTGGTTGCGCTATATACCTCTGGGTCCGACTCGTCGAGATGGTCGAAGCTGAACAAATCGACACCACGCACATACAACTTGGCTGCATTCAAAACCTTGGTCTTGGCGAGCAAAGCCTTAGGGAAGTTGTAATATACCTCGATGTTGCGAAGCTTGAAGAACGAGCGGTCGAACATCCAGAGGGTGTTGGTATTGTAGTTGTTGGCATTGCTTGTTGAGCTTAATGCTGGGAACTTGGCTGTAGCGGCTGTCTCTGGAGTCCAGCGGTTGTCGTAGTAGTACTGCGAGATAGTAGTGTTACCTACCAATGGCTTATACATACTCTTGGTGGTCAAGACTCCACTGTAGCGACCAGTGCCCTGGAACATGGCGTCCAGTCCGAGACCCTTCCACTCCACGCCGAGGTGGATGTTGTAGTAAATCTCAGGAGCCACGGTAGAATAACCGATGGCTGTCTTGTCGTTGGTATCTATCTGTCCGTCGCCATTCACATCCTCATACTTGATGTCGCCAGGACGAGGGGTGCTACCCAAGAGCTGTGGCTTGGAAGCGTCGATGTCTGCCTGATCCTTGAAGAAGCCGATGGCCTTGTAACCATAGAGCTGACTTACACGATGACCAGTGGTACGCAAGTTGTCGTAGAGCACAGGAGCCTCGTCCTGCTCCTTGATTTGACTGCGATAGTAATCGAAGTTGGCACCTACATTGAATTTCCAGTCGCCTACCTGCTTGTTGTAGTCGAGGCTAGCCTCCCAACCCCAGCTATCTACGATACCGTCGCCCTCGTATGGAGCATCCACACCCAGCTCTGAAGAATACTTACCAGCTGTAGATACCCAGATGTTGGAACGGCGCTGATAGAAGCCATCGAAGCTGAAGTCCAAGCCGCCGAACAAGGTGGCATCCACACCGGCATTAAACTTGGCTGCCTTCTCGTGGGTCAAGCCTGTGGTAGCCATACGGTCGAGATAAGTACGGCCGAATTCGCTTTGGAAACCACTGTTGAATGGATAGGTACCACCCGTGGTCTGATACTGCTGCATGTAATACATCCATCCGCTCTCAGGCAAGATGTCGGTCTGGATAATACCGTAAGAAGCACGAAGCTTCAGAAAATCCACCCAGCTCACGTTCTTCATAAATCCTTCCTTAGAGAGCACCCAAGCAGCTGATACCGTAGGCGACAATGCCCACTTGCTACCAGGAGCCAAGCGGTTGGACCCAGACTCTACCAAGGCGAAGTCGAGGAAGTAGCGATCCAACAAGCCATAGTGGTTGTACCAAGTGATGTTCTGACGATAGAGAGTGCTGTTGACAGAGTACTCATCGCTGAACTCGTAGTCGTACTTCAACTGGCTGTAGATGCTATGCGCACCAAAGGTGTTCTGATAGTCGGCACTGGCATCCAAATGGAAACGGCGGGTAAAGCTATTGGTAGAAATAGATGCACCGAGGTCGCTCTCCGTACCACCCGTGAAAGCCTTGCCCAACTGTGGCTGACCCTCCAACCAGTCGGCTACCGTAGGACTTCCATATACGTATGTCTTGCTATAGTTCTCGTAGATGTTAGAGAAGTGATCGTATGCGATACGTCCCTGTACCGACAAGCCTTTCAATACAGCAGGAAGTTCCTGACGCAAGGTAAGGTCGGTATAGATGCCACGGTTGTGGTTGCGGCAGTAACCAGCATCCTGCGACTGAGCCACAGGGTTCACGTCACCCGACCAGATGGAGTTACCTCCCCACTTGCCATCCTCGCCCTTCACTGCGAATGCAGCAGAAGGAAGGGAATAAACCATATCCCAAAGCTTGGCAGAGTTGCCAGGAGCATTCGATTCTGCGAGCACACCGAGCAAGTTCACCTTCATCGTGGTGTTCTTCGAGAGAATCATATCCATATTCATGCGAAGGTTACCCTTCACATATTTATTATTGGTAGAATATCCCTCGTGGGTGTTTGGATTCTTGACGAAACCATTGTCATATTGCAAGTCGAGCAAGGCATAGTATTTAAACTTCTCACCGCCACCAGTAAAGGAAGCGTTCAAGAGATTGGTTACGCTGTGGTTGCGGAAGGTCTCATCCACCCAGTTTACGTTAGGATAGAGATATGGATACTTGCCTGAGCCGAAGGCATCCACCTCCTCCTGGGTGTAACGTGGATCCAAGCCGTCGTTGGCGTAAGCCTCATTCATAGCCTTGGCGTAAGTCTGAGCGTTTACGAACTTAGGCTTGTTGGCCATGAAGTTGATGGCATGGTCGAGGTTGATTTTGATTTCCTTGGAGTTGAACTTACCACGCTTGGTGGTGATGAGAACCACGCCGTTGGCACCCTTGTAGCCATAGAGGGCTGTGGCAGCTGCATCCTTCAATACGGATACGCTCTCCACCTCCTCGGCAGAGATATACTGGATGTCGCGCTCGATGCCATCCACCACGAATAATGGGGTGTTGCCATCCAAGCTCTGCAAGCCACGGATATAGAACGTTGGGTTGATGCCCGCATAGTTGCCTGAGTTCTGCAGCGAGATAAGACCCGAGCCTTGACCCAAGATAGAGTTGCCGATGTTCTTGGCACTACGCTTGTTGGTACTCTCGCTGGTGATGACAGAGACGGCTGCCGTTGACTGCTCGCGAGAGAAGTTCACATTGGCACCCACGTCGATGCTCTGTGCGGCATAGCGGTTAGGTGCAACGGAGTCTATTTTGACTTGTGCTGACGCAGGCAGGCTCAAGAGAGCCATCGCCATGAGAACAGCATTCTTATTATTTTTCATTGAATTTACCTTTTAATTTTGTTGTAACTTAAACTAAGTAACAATTCTCTGAGAGAGTGGTTATCGAAAGACCCATATAGTCTTCGAATTACCAACCAGGATTCTGAACCAAGTAACCTTTCAGCACCTCGGTCTGTGGGAATGGGAAGAGATACCATTTCACATCGAATCCATTCCACCATGCACGAGCACCCGTGGCAATAGGCAAACGCTCGTACTCGAAGTGTGATGGCTCATACCAAGCATCGTTAGCCTTGGTGAGCTTCTTGTCGGTGCGATCACCATTGTACCATTTGTTGGTGGATGTCTTCCATTCGCCTGTCTTATCATCCTTCACCTTGCGATGGATGACCAGACGGTGGAGGGTGCGGCTAAACAAGTCGGCTCTCTTGTAACGCTTCATATCGAAGTAGCGGGTGTTCTCGAAGCCCAGCTCGCAGGCACGCTCACGAAGCAGTTCCTCCAAGAGGTTGTCCTTGTTACTAGCCAAATTCTCTGTAGGGTTGCACTCTGCCAATCCCTTCAAGCCAACACGAGCACGCACCTTGTCGATGTATTCTAAAGCCTTGGCATTGTTACCATCAGCCTGAAGCAAAGCCTCGGCATAGATAAGATAAAGGTCTGCGAGACGCATCTCCACCCAATGTGGTTTCTCACGCTCGTAAGCACTACCAGTGATACCATCGGCGATATACTTGTTGTGGAAGTAGCCTGTGGCAAATACGCCTGTGCCGGAAGTAGGACCCGTACCAGCATTCGTTCCACCTACATAAAGCTCTACGTTCTGACCTGTAGATTTTCCATCACCCACGTTCACCTTGTCACGCTGTCCGTTTACGCTCACTGTCTCATAAAGACGAGGGTCACGGGTATATTTCACGTTCTGCAACTCCTGCTTGCCTTCCTTGCGCTCACCCTTGATAAAGATGTGATCGAGCTCGCCTTCCTTCTCGGTTTCTTCCCAGTTGAAAGGTTTTCCGTCTGCCCATGGGAACATTTCCACAAATTCCTCGGTAGGGCAATAAGCCTGACGGTCGAGGGTACGCATATACTGGCGAGCAGCCCAGCAATATTTGGAGTTGTGGTTGTTGTCAGTGACACGAGTATCGAAAATCACCTCTGGGCTAGCCTGGCTGATGTAAGCATAGCGATAAGCGAAGCGATAAGCCTCGGTGGTCTTAGCGGTTGGCTCCACGAGATGATAAGGGTCGCCATTGTTGGCATTCTCATTGAAGAAGTCCTCGCAAGCCTTCTTACACTGCTGCCAAAGCTCAGGCTTTTTGCCACCCATCCAAGCCAAACTGTCTTGACTGGCATTCTCCATAGAGTAAGTTCCGCTATAGTATGGCTGGTCGTCATTGAAGAGTGGAGAGGCAGCAAACTGCAACACGCGGCACTTCATAGCCATAGCGGCAGCCTTGGTCCAGTGACCCGTCATGGAAGAAGCATCATCTGATGAATAAGCGAATGGCAGTGCGCCAGAATTGATAGCCTCATCATAGAGCTTGAGGATGAAATCCAAGGTCTTCTCTACAGAAGAACGTGGTGCATCGAGCTTGTCGCCATTTACATCGTAAGAGTGAGTGACGATAGGCAGACCACCATACATACGGAAGAGATTGAAGTAAGAGGATGCTATCAAACACTTAGCCTCTGCCACATACTGCTTCTTGGTAGCCTCGTCCATATCAGGTACACGGTCGATGTTCTCCAGCAAGAGATAGCAAGCATGCACCATCTGCCAGATGTTCTCCTTGTCGAATCCATAAATGGAATTGCTGCTGGCAGCAGTCATCATGTCGTTATATACGAGGTTGTAGATCGCCACAGATGTAGTTGGATTGTGCCAACAATCAGACATAGCCTCTATCTGACCACTGAAGTAACTGTGAGAGTTGCCATCGCCAGCCTTGAAAGGAAGACCATAATACTGGTTCTTATAGATGCTGGTCAAGAACTGCTGGGTGTATTCCGCATTATTGAAGATGGTATCAATGGTAACATCACCACCCGGAGTCTTTTCGATGAAGGAATCACCAAACTGGATTTGCTCGGTACAGCCTGTCATGGCAGAGCCTACCACAGTTGCAAGAACGATTCCTCCGAATATATTGTTTAGTTTCATTGTATTTACTATTTATATATATAATAATGTGTAATATATATGAGAAGCCTGCCTTCTAGAAGCCTACCTTCAGAGACAGCATATAGGTACGCTGCAAAGGATAAGATGGCGCTGTGGTGGCACGTGCCTCTGGATCACCCCAGATATAAGGAGTAATGGTGAGGAGGTTGTAACCGCTGAATGCCAACTGCAACTGATTCATACCCATACGCTTCATAAATGGAGCGTTGAAATCGTAAGAAATCTGCAAGGTTTTCAGGCGCAAGTACTTGGCATCCTTCTCATAAAGCGTGGAGGTAGCATAGTTATTATCCCAGGCATCCCAAGACGCACGTGGATACTTAGCGCTCTGCGAAGGATTGTCGGCACTCCAAGAGTTCTCTACTATGTACTTCAAGAGTCCACCCTGCTCATGGCTGGTCTTGTTGTAGAATGGCATACGGAACACGCCATCCAACATACGGCTCACGTTCCAAGCACCCGTCCACTGGGTATTCAACGACCAACCCTTGTAGCTAAATCCGAGATTGATACCTATCATGTACTCAGGGTCGTCGGTATAGCCGAGATCGCGAGTCATATCGTTCTGGTCTATCTTGCCATCGTGGTTCAAATCCACATACACGGCATCGCCAGGCTGGATATTCTCTACCAACTGGGTTGGGAATGCCTCGCCGAAGGTCTTCTCATAGAGGGCTGGTGTCTGCTCGTCGTAGTAACGCCAGAACTGATACTGGCTGCGAGCGCCCAGGCGATGTCCCTTCGCCATCTGGTAAGCGTTAGGCTGAGTAGCCTCGCCATTGTTGATAAGCTCATTCTGGTTGTAAGAGAGGTTCACTCCTGCCCAGTAGCGGAAATTCTTGCCTATCTTGTCCTGCCACTTCAGGGATGCTTCCCATCCCCAGCTGTTCACCTCGCCATCGTTGGTGTAAGGCATGTTGAAACCGATGATGGTTGGCACGTTGTAGTCTATCATCATGATGTCGGTACGATGCTCATAGTAGTAATCGAAGGTACCGCGCAGACGATCGTTCAGGAAGTTGATGTCGAAACCATAATCCTGCTTGTAGGCGTGCTCCCATGTGATGTCGGCGTTGTGGCGAGCCAACTCGTAGGCTCCCTTCCATACGGTGGTGTTGTTGATACCGAAGATATAGCCATAGCCGTCGCGAGTGGAAACACCGTTGTTATTGATGGCGTATGGGTCTGGGGTGTACATGAAACGATTGCCTTTCAGATTGGCATTACCTACCAAACCGTAGCTGGCACGAAGTTTCAGGAAGCTTACCACCTTGGTGAGAGGCTTGAAGAAAGGTTCGTCGCTGGCTACCCAACCGATAGACATAGCAGGGAAGGTTCCGTAGCGTTTGCCTGGGGCGAAGTTCTCGGAACCGTTGTAACCGATGTTGAACTCAGCCATATAGCGGTTGTTCCAGTCGTAGGTTACACGACCCACCAAACCTACCTGGCGATGAGGCACATTGGTATAAGTACTTGGATAATAGCTACTGTCCTGGTTGTAAAGCAAGATAGCACCCACATTGTTGAGTCCGAAAGAACGGTTGTAATTAAAGGCTGCCTCGAAGTACCAGTATCGGCTGCGGCCTGTGCTCTCGGAATAACTGAGCTGCTCCTCGTTACCATACTTCTTATACTTATAAGTACCATCGTCCTGAAGCACAGGTGTATAGGTAGCCTTCTTGGCGTATGCATTCTTATAGATGGCGTAGGTACCATTGTAAGATGCCTTGGCCTTGAAGAGGAGACCCTTGGTAATCATATCCAACTTCTGGGTGAGCTGAAGGTCGAAATTCAACTTGTTATTGGTAGTCTTCATGAAACCACCGTTCACATCCTTGTTACCGAAATAAGTGATACCACTACCGCCTACGAATGGAAGCTGGTCGGTGCCACAATCCTCGTATTGGGTCTCGGTGGAGATGTATCTGCCGTTGATGATACCAGGGCTAGAGAATGGAGTAGCCTGATAAGCCTCGTTAATCAAACCGGAAGAACCTTGACCAGAATATGGTTTGTTGGCATTATCCACCTTACCTGCCAAGTTGAAGGATATGGTGGTCGTCTTGGTGACATCCAAGTCGAGGTTGGCACGGTAGTTGAAACTATTGTATTGATAACCGAAATCGTAATCCTGCCCAAACTCCTTGAACAGACCACCCTGGGTATAATAACCTACATTGATGAAATAACGAGCTGTCTTGGTACCACCGCTGATGTTCAAGTTGTGCTTGCTCTGCAGGGTAGCGTCCTTCATGATATACTCAGCCCACAAAGTGCTAGGGAAACGGAGCGGATCGCTTCCGTCCTTGAATTTCTGTAGAACGGCATCAGAGAACTGAGGAGTAAGCGGATTACCATTCTTATCATGCGAATTGAGTCGCATCTGGTTATGGAAGGTGGCATACTCGTAGCTGTTAGCCTGCTCCACCATCTTGGTAGGGGTCAAGATACCCCAAGAGGTAGAGCCCGAAATCTTGGTCTTGCCCTCGGCACCACGCTTGGTGGTAATCAAGATGACACCATTGGCACCACGCACACCGAATACGGCTGTGGCGGAAGCATCCTTCAATACGGTGATGCTCTCGATTTCCTCTGGATCCACGTCGCTCATCGAGCGCTCCACGCCATCCACCTGCACCAATGGGTCGGCACCATTAAATGAAGCCTTACCACGAACGAAGACGCTAGCAGCATCGCTTCCCGGCTCACCAGAATATTGTACGGTGGTGACACCCGAGAGCTGACCACCGAGCACATTGTTGACGTTGCCCACAGGGGTACGAACCAAGTCCTCGCTCTTGATACTGGAAAGGGCACCCGTGACGGTCACCTTTTTCTGCACACCGTATGCTACGACCTCTACTGCCTTCAGCGAGGTTGCCTCCTCCTGCAGGGTGATGCGCATGCCATTCTTGGCAGACACGGTCTGAGACACGAAACCGATGTAGCTGATTTTCAATCTGGCTCCTGGCTTCACGTTGAGAGAGAAGTGACCGTCAAAATCGGTAACTGTACCTTGGGTAACCTTCTGACCCTCGATGATCACACTAGCTCCGATTACGGCCTCACCGTTGCCATCAACCACAGTACCCAGGATGGTACCTGCCTGTTGAGCAACTGCCGTATTCGCTTTAGCAGAACCTGCGCCTCCATAAAGAGGGGCAAGCATCAATGCCGTGCAAAACAAGGTTGCAGGCAATGCTGAACTTTTCATAAATAGCTTGTTGTTCATTTTGTTATTCTAGACGTTAAGTTTCAATTTCTGTTATACTTTGTTAGTCGTTCACCTTTTCAAGTTGTTTCCACACTGCAAAAGGTTGTTTCACGCTGCAAAACTATTAAATAACCTTGTATTATCATACGTAATATCGTTCATCTATCTTGAAAATCATTCAAAACTTAGGGTTTTTATACATTTAGCACAAAATTAAAAACTTTTTTGCATATATAATAAGGTATAACGGATTTTTTTGCGTATTTTTGCAGAAACAAAAACAAAAAGACTATGCAAACTAGCAAATACCTATTAGCGACAGACAGAGATGCCGAATGGGGTCTCACCATCAGTACCGTGGGACGAGAAGTTATCGCCCCAGGAGACCCTTATCCCACCAAAGGACATGCCGACGGCTATTATTTCGACCTACAGAAAGGTCGCACGCTCGACGAATACCAACTGCTCTACCAGCCCGAAGGCGAAGGCATCTTCCACTCCGCCCACGTAGCCGAGACCCGCATCAAGGCAGGCGACATCTTCCTGCTCTTCCCCGGCGAATGGCACAGCTACCACCCATCGAGCACCAAGGGATGGAAGAGCTACTGGATAGGATTCAAGGGCAAGAACATCGACGACCGAGTGAAGGCAGGCTTCCTTTCGCCCGAGAAACCGATTTACCACGTGGGCTACAGCAACGAAATCATCAGCCTTTTCGACGAGGCTTACAAGACGGCTCAAGAGGAGGCAGCCTACGCCCAGCAGACGATGGCGGGCATCGTGAACCACCTCATCGGCAAGATGTACTCCCTGGAAAGAAACATCATCCTGAGCAAGGACTCCAAGCACGTGGATATGATCAACAAGGCCCGAATGCGCATCCGTGAATCGCTGGAAGACACGCTCACGATACAGGAAATAGCCCAGGAGCTAGGCATCAGCTACTCCAGCTTCCGCAAACTCTTCAAGGAGCACACGGGATTCGCTCCCGCACTCTACCAACAGACGCTCAAACTACAAAGAGCGAAAGAGTTGCTCTCCACCACCGACGAGAGCATCAAGGAAATAGCCTACCGGCTCAACTTCGAGTCGCCCGACTACTTCTCTGCCAAATTCAAGACCCAGACGGGCATGAAGCCATCCGATTTCCGAAATATGGCAAGATAAGAACAAACGGATTTCCGAAATATGGTGAAACGGATTTCCGAAAACAGCAGCTAATCGAAAAGCATAAAAACTTTATTTTTTGATATAAACTTTGATAATTGACCATCAGCCAAAAACTGATGGTCAATTATCATTTTCTCGTGTTCCATACGCAAAAATCCCCCTACCTTTGCATTATCTCAGGACATGAGATAGGAAAAAATACGAATAAACAACAAATAAAACAATAACTTAAAGACATTCTTCACACAAAATGGAACAAAAGAAATACTTCTTCGCAGTAGATTTGGGAGCCACCAGCGGCAGAACCATCTTGGGCAGCCTCTCTAACGGCAAGTTCGACCTAGAAGAACTCACCCGCTTCGACAACAATCTCATCGAGACTTGCGGTCACTTTTTCTGGGACATCTTCGCCCTCTACCTAGAAATTATCAAGGGCTTGAAGCTCATCGCCCAGCGTGACATCCACATCGAAAGCATCGGCATCGATACGTGGGGATGCGACTTTGTCTATGTGGGCAAGGACGGGGGCATCCTCCGCAACCCGATGGCTTACCGCGACCCGCATACCTTCGGCATGATGGAGAAATACTTCGACGAGAAAATCAGCAAGGAGAAGGTATATGAGAAAACGGGCATACAGTTTATGAACTTCAACTCGCTCTTCCAAATCTACGCCATGCGAAAGGCTGGCAACGTGGCTTTGGAGAATGCCGAGAAAGTGCTCTTTATCCCTGATGCACTGAGCTATATGCTCACCGGCAAGGCGATTTGCGAATACACCGTAGCCTCTACCTCCCAGATACTTAACCCATTGACGGGCGACCTCGACCAAGAGCTCGTGGAGAGCCTCGGATTAAAGCGTGAGCAGTTTGGCAAGATGACCGCACCAGCTACTATCATCGGTACCTTGACGGAAGAGGTTCAGAAGATGACTGGCCTGAAAGCTGTTCCTGTCATCGCCGTAGCAGGTCACGATACCGCTAGTGCCGTAGCCGCCGTACCAGCCAAGAACGAGGAGTTCGCTTACCTCAGCTCGGGCACATGGAGCCTGATGGGTATCGAGACGAAGAAAGCCATCATCAACGACAAGAGTTATGAACTGAACTTTACCAACGAGGGTGGCATCGAGGGCACTACCCGATTCCTCAAAAACATCTGTGGCATGTGGATCTACGAGCGTTGCCGCAAGGAGTGGAAGGACGAGGCACTGGCAGCCAACAAGGATATGACTTGCCTGGGACACGGCGAACTGATAGCCGAGGCGATGAAGCAACCAGCCTTCCAGAGTATCATCAATCCAGACGACGCTTGCTTCGCCAACCCATCCTCTATGGTCAACGCCATCAAGCAATACTGCGAGAAGACGGGACAGCATGTGCCTCAGAAATATGGTGAGTTCTGCCGTTGCATCTTCGAGAGCCTGGCACTTCGTTATCGTCAAGTGTTCACCTGGCTTCAGGAGTTTGCAGATTTCGACATCAATGTACTCCACATCATCGGTGGTGGTTCGCTCAATCCATACCTCAACCAGTTTACCGCCAACAGTTGTGGTGTCACCGTATTGGCTGGTCCCCAGGAAGGCACCGCCATCGGCAACATCATGCTTCAAGCCAAGGCATCAGGACTGGTCAAGGACATTTGGGACATGCGCCAGATTATCGCCAACTCTCTCGAACTCAAGAAATTCGAACCAGAGGACAAGGAGGCATGGAATGCGGCTTACGAGAAATTTTTAAAGATAATAAATTAAACAACAATAAATACTTAAAAACAGATGAAAGCAGATTTGATTTTAAAGAATTACGAGATTGCTAAGGAGCGCTATGCTGCGCTCGGTGTAGATACAGACAAGGCCATCGAGACCTTGGAGAAGACTCCTATCTCCCTGCATTGCTGGCAGGCTGACGATGTGGTTGGCTTCGAGCGTGGCGAGGCTGCATCAGGTGGTATCCAGAGTACAGGTAACTACCCTGGCAAGGCTCGCAATATCGACGAGCTCCGCCAGGACATCGAGAAGGTACAGAGCCTCTTGGCTGGTACATTCCGCCTCAATCTCCACGAGATTTACGGTGAGTTCGGTGGCAAACAGATAGACCGCAACGAGGTTACCGTTGACCAGTTCACAGGTTGGATGCAGTGGGCAAAGGAGCAGAACCTGAAGCTCGACTTCAACTCTACCTCTTTCTCTCACCCATTGAGCGGCAGCCTCTCACTCTCTAACCCTGACCCAGCCATCCGTGAGTTCTGGATTGAGCACACCAAGCGTTGCCGTCGCATCGCCGATGCCATGGGTAAATATCAGAACGACCCTTGTATCATGAACATTTGGGTACACGATGGTAGCAAGGACCTCACCGTAGAGAAGGGTCGCTATCGTGAAATCTTGAAGAACTCTCTCGACGAGATCTTGGCAGAGAAGTTGCCAGATATGAAGTCTTGCTTGGAGGCTAAGCTCTTCGGTATTGGTTTGGAGGCTTACACCGTAGGTTCTCACGACTTCTACGCTGGTTACTGCGCTAAGAACAACGTGATGTACACTCTCGATACTGGTCACTACGAGCCAACAGAGAATGTTTCTGATGCCGTATCTGCATTGTTGCTCTTCGTACCAGAGTTGATGCTCCACGTATCTCGCCCAATGCACTGGGATTCAGACCACGTGACCCTCTTCGACGACAACACTCGCAACCTCTTCTCAGAGTTGGTACGTGCCAACGCTCTCGACCGTGCCCACATCGGTCTCGACTACTTCGATGGCTCCATCAACCGCATCGGCGCTTACATCATCGGCGTACGTGCAGCCCAGAAGTCATTGCTCCAGGCATTCTTGGAGCCACTCGACACCTTGCGCAAGTATGAGGACGAGGGCAAGCTCTTCCAGCGCTTGGCTCTCTTGGAGGAAGAGAAGACATTGCCATTCGGTGCCGT
>DBLF01000129.1:968-20842 GCA_002297965.1 Candidatus Segatella papionis | reverse complement strand
CGTGAGCCTCCTTGATGAGCGGAGCCTCGTTCTTAGCCTTCTCTGTGGCAGCCTCTTCGTCCATGCCATCCTTCATATACTGCTCCTTGAGCTGTGCGATTTCCTCACGGTAGTGCTTGTCGAAAGCCACATAGTAGTCGCCGATGAGGTGGTCGCCCTTCTTGCCCGAAGTCTCAGGAGTCTCGCCGTTGCCCCACTTGAGCCAAGCGAGCATAGACTTGCAGATATGGATACCACGGTCGTTTACGATATTGGTCTTGATTACCTTGTTGCCGTTGGCCTCCATGATCTGTGCCAAAGACCAACCGAGCAGGTTGTTGCGCACATGGCCGAGGTGGAGAGGCTTGTTGGTGTTAGGAGAAGAGTACTCGATCATGACGAGTGGGCTGTTCTCAGTAACAGGCTTCTCACCAAACTTAGCGTCGGCATGGATGGTGTTCAAGAGTCCTACCCAAGCGGCAGGAGCGATAGAAAGGTTGAGGAAACCCTTAACCACGTTGAAGTCAGCGATGACATTGGCGCAGTTCTTCTTCAAGTACTCACCGATTTCCTGTGCAGTATCCTCAGGTTTCTTCTTCGACATCTTGAGGAAAGGGAATACGACGAGGGTAAGGTTACCTTCGAAATTACTCTTGGTCTTCTGCAGGGCTACCATCTTCTCAGGCACGTCCTGCCCATAAAGCTCCTTCACCGCGGCGATGACCGAGCTGATGATTTCGTTTTCTATCTTCATTATCTTAAATATCTTTTTTACCGGTAAAATATCTTTCTTTTCAGATGCTTTCGTGTCGAGGACTTATGATGCCTCCCATTTAAGCGGTGCAAAATTACAAATAATATTTGAATTGTGCAAAGAAAACTTGGGTTTCTTTTGAATTGCTCAAAGAAAACCACGGTTTCTTTTGACTAAGGCAAGCTTTTCTTCTACCTTTTAACCTTCGAGGATGATTTCCGCCACATCTTCTGGCGTATTCCAAAGTATTCCGTCTTGCAACTCATCGTCGGTAAAACCGTTGAGTGCTTCCTTGGCTTCCTTCTCTGAGATGATAGGAGTTCCGTCTTCGTTCTTAGCATCGAGCAGGCACTGTAAGATGGCCGCTCTGTATTCTTCGATATTCATCATAATTCTGATATGGTGTTATATTATTGTTTTATGGTTGCAAAGGTAATATTATTTATCGAAAGAGCCAAGCTTTTTCCATTTTTTTGATGGAAAATGGCTTGGCTCTGCATACTTTTATTTGATTCATTTCAAAATTTTTGCGAGGAAGTCGCTGGCGATATGAGCGCTCTTCTCTTCTTGTTTGCCGAAGCCATGGTCGGCATCGGGCATCAGGTGCCATTCGCTCTGCTTGTTGAGGTAGTGGAAACGCTGGCCGTAGGTGTAAGGCACCACTCGGTCGGCATCGCCGTGGAGAATGCACTCAGGACCTTGATAATTCTTTGCCGTCTCGTAGATAGGCAGGCAGACGGCAGTGCGGATATAGTTGCCACCGAGGCATTTGCCGCCCCACATCTCTATCTTGGCAGGAGGATTCTTGGGGTCGTACATCTTGCCGAAGGTGTTGCCTCTCAAAGCGTCATCTCTTAAAACTGCAGCAGGGGCTAGGAGCACAAGGGCGGAGATAGGCTTGATGTCTTGCTCTGGCTTGGCGGCAAGCTGTCCGCTGGTCATGGCTGAAACCACGCCACCCTGGGAGTGACCACCCAGTGCAATCTCGCTGACCCAAGGCAGTGAGGAAGCATATCGCAAGATGCACTTGGCATCTTCTATCTCGTTAGGTACGGTCATATCCTCGAATTTGCCCTCGCTCTTGCCATGGCCATTGAAGTCGAAGCGGAGCACGGCGATGCCTTTCTTGTTGAGGCTATCCACGAGGCAGTCGAAGAGCTTGCCCTCCTTGTCGCCACCGAAACCGTGGCAGAGCACGAGGAGAGGATATTTCTGTTCGTTGACTTTTGATATTTCTATCATCTTGCCTTTTCCTTTCTTCTTCACGATTTTTCCTGTGATGTTTAAAATGTCAGGAGTCTGAATCTTTACGTCGAGCTTGCCGTGGTCTCCCTGTACGGTGGTAAGTTCGGTCTTTGCGTTTGCGCCAAGAGCGAGCATAGCGCAGATGGCGAGGATAAGGGTTCTCATCTTTTTCATTGTCGTTGTTTTATCAATTTTTTTATATTTTAAAATCTTCTGTAAGGAAAATCTTGCCTTGCAAGGAAATCTCTTGCACAGAAATCTTCTGCAAAGGTACAGCTTTTATTCGAAAACATTTTGCTTTTATGTATCAAATTCTTTGCAGTATCCGTCATTCTTCTGCAAAACTTCCATTCTTCTTTAGAACTTCCAATTGGAAGGTGACGTGAAAGCCTGGTACATTCTTTTCCGCAAGACTCAGTTCTATATCTTGCATCATCAGCATCTGACGGGAAATGCTAAGGCCGATGCCAGAACCCGAAGACTTGGTGGTGAAGAATGGGATGAAAATCTCACGAGCAGCATCGGCAGGGATGGGGTTGCCGTTGTTGCTGAAAAAGAGGTGGGTATTTCTGCTGCCTTTATTGTCTCTTACTCGAATGTCGATGGCTGTGGCTTGAGCCTCTATGGCATTTTTCGTCAGGTTGATAAAAACTTGACGCAACATGTTTTCATCGGCATCCATCGTTGCATCGACAGGAAGGGAAACATGCCAGTCGATGTTGGGATAGAGTGTCTTGATGCTTTCGAAGAAAGGCATCAAAGGGATGCTTTGGATGATGGGTTCTTGCAGTTGGGTGAGTTTGCGATAACTATCTACAAAGGCTGTGAGCGACTTGCTGGTGTCGTGGATGGCACGGATACCTTCCTCATAGGGAGTTCCCTTTATCTTTGGGTTGCTGAGGTAGGCTTGGCAAATGCTGGAGATGGGAGCTGTGGCATTCATGATTTCGTGGGTGAGCACACGGGTCAGCTTCTGCCAAGACTCCACTTCATGTTTGGCTACAAGACGCGCGATGTCACCCTCCATGTCGTTGAGTGCCTCTTGCATAGCTTTTTCGCCCGGCAACAAGCCTTTCGAGGAGAGGCGGAAAGCGTAATCACCATTTCTCACAGCTTCTCTCATTAGGAAGGCACGGTCTTTCAACCTTCGTTGGTGGCGAAGGAAAAGATAAATCATACCTCCTATCGCTAGGCAGATTCCACCTATTATATATATTGCCTTAATTATATCCATTGTATAGTAGTCCTAATGCATTTGTCCTAACTCCTAACTTTTAACTCCTCATCTCCTCAACTTGGCATAAAGTGTCTGTCTCGTAATGCCGAGCAACTCGGCGGCACGAGAGATGTTGCCGTGGCATTTATCCACCACTTTCTTGATGTAGTCATTTTCGAAGCTTTCCAAGGTCGCCACTTCCGTATTGTTGTCGATGGCATCCTTGAGCACACGAATCAAGTCGTCGTTATCCCAAGGCTTGGTCACGAAGTCGGCGGCTCCACTTTTCAATCCTTTTATCGCCAGCTGGACGTTGGCATAGGCAGTGATGAGTACAACGGGAATGTTGGCGTGCAGTCGGCGAAAGGCGCGAAGCCAAAGCAAACCGTCTTGCCCACTGTTGACACCCAGCGAAAAGTTCATGTCGAGCAAGATGACATCTACCCGCTCTTGCTGCAACAAGGTGGGGGCTGTGTCTGGACTTGGCAAGGTGAGGATGTGCTCGAAGGTGCCGTCCAAGCAAATCTTCAATGCCGTGAGTATCGCCGGATTGTCGTCGATAACGAGTATGGTTCCATATTTCATAGAATGGTTCTTCTTATTGAATAGTTATAAACTCATTGCAAAAGTACAGTTTTTTCTCGAAATCCCCAAGGAAAGGTGTACTTATGTATAATTATCATACAGAAAAGTGTATGAATTTCATACAAACAGCCTCTTGCAGTTCTTAAACCTTTGGAGAGAACAACCAAAAGCCGTACCTTTGCACAAAAAAGAATATCAGAATGAAAAGTTATTTCAAATTTCTCTCTCGTAACAAGCTTTATGCAGCTATCGAGGCTTTCGGGCTCTCGATAGCCCTGGCTTTTGTGATAATTCTGGTGTCTTACGCCAGCATGGAATATCGAGTGGGAAGCAACCAAAAGGAAGCTGAGAATCTCTATGCTGTTGGTTCTGGCGATGACCTCAGTATGACTTGGGCTACAGCTAAGGAGTTTTTCCCTTCTATCCCAGAAATCGTGGAGTGGACGAGGATTGGGGGGTATTATGCAGACCAAGGTGTCATGGTGGATGACAAGTATTTTAATCCAAAGATTCTAGCTGTAGATTCTAATTTCTGTCAGATGTTGGGTTATAAGGTGAGGGGTTGCTCTCTTCAGCGAATCCTTGCCGATGAGCATCAAGCCATCGTGTCGGAGTCTTTTGCACAGAAAGTTTTTGGCACTGTCAATCCTGTGGGAAAGGTGATAAGCTGTAGTGGTAAGCAATGGAAAATTGTGGGCGTGATGGAAGACTTAGGTCAGGATGATGTCTTGGCTCATTATGATATTTTTGTATCCATGAAGTTGATAGAAGCTAATTTGCAGCCCATGGATAATTTTGGGCAAGTTTGCACCATTGTTCGCTTGGCTGAGAATGCCAATCCACAAAAGTTGGAGGAGACCTTGCTCGATAAGTACATGAAATATTGGAAATATTGGAAACCGACCAAGGAAAACGGTTCTTTCTTATGGGGCTCCACGGTCGTAAAATGGGACAAGATTTATTTCTCTTCTGTTACCAATTTGTGTTTCCGACATGGCAACCAACGATTGGTAAACATTTTACTAATGGTGGCTCTGGTGTTGTTGCTTTCCGCTATATTTAATTATATCAACCTCACGGTGGCACAAATTGGCAATCGTGCCAAGGAGATGGCAACCCGCAGGTTGCTGGGTGAGCAATCATTAGGCATTATGTTGCGTTATCTAGAGGAATCAGCATTGTTTACGGCATGTTGTTTCTTGTTGGGAGGCTTTATGGCGTGGGCATTTACCCCATTGTTTAATCAAGTGCTGGATACAAAGATTGCATTGCTGGCATCGGGTGAAGTTTGGGTGTATCTGTTGGCTGCCTATTTCGTCATCACTTTGTTATCGGGTGTACTTCCTTCCATCGTTGTGTCCCGTTTGAATCCTATCGATGTGGTGAAGGGGACATTTCGCTTGCGAAGCAAAATGTGGTTTAGCAAGTTCTTTGTTGTTGTCCAGAATGTTATCAGTATGACCTTGGTGGTGTTGGCTCTGACTATGTCGCTTCAGATGCATTATCTGGCTCATCTACCTTTCGGTTATCAGACGAAAGGCATAGTCCTCATCAGCACTCCTTTCTATGATGATGAAACCGGAACACAAATGTCTGCTCTCTTGCAACAACTGAAAGCACTTCCCGAGTGCGAAGAAGTTGCTGCCGGAGGAAATGTCCCAACAAATATGGCAAGATACGGAATTTCTACTGATGGTAAGAAGGTTACATCGTGGCTATGTGCCAGTGATTTGGATTCGGTGGCAATGAAAATGCTAGGGTTTAAAGTCTTGGAAAGGTATTGCGAGCCTACGAACGGCAAACTGTGGATAACTCAGGATGCAAAACGTGCATACGGAATTTCTTATAAACATACAGGAATCGGATGCGTTCGGAATGGCAATCAATATGAAGTTTGTGGCGTCATAGCAGACTATCATAGTGGAAGCGCAATGGACGCATTGGAAAAGAACGAACACAATGCTATAAGGGTAATTTCTGGGACGGTAGGAACCTATACGGCCTTTGTCAAAACTCAAGGTGACCCAACTCTGGCTTTGCAGAATATACGTAAAGTATGTAAGCAGGTGGCAAAAGAACAGATAGGCGTACCTGTGGATATGGAAGCGCGGTACTTGGACGATAGGTTGGCGGATAGCTTGAAGGAGAATCATAACATGATGGTGCTCATTCTTACCTTCATGGGCATCTCCATTCTGATTTCTGCTCTCGGTCTCTTCGGTATGTCGGTATATTACAGTAATCAACAGAAGCGGCAGATTGCTTTACGAAAGGTGATGGGGGCAACCACAGGCGATGCAGTTTGGCTGTTGACTCGCAGGTATCTTGTCTCCTCGATAGTGGCTGTAATCATCGCCATCCCTGTCTGTGTGAAGTTGATGCAAAACTATCTTATAGACTTTGCTTATCGAATAGATTTCCCATGGTGGACATTTTTGGTAGGTGCAGCCTTTATCCTTTTGGTGGCATTCGTCTCTGTTGTAAGTTGTAGCTTGCACACAGTATGTTCTAACCCGATAGATAGTATAAAAACAGAATAAAAAGTTGATAGTTATGAAAAAGATATTGGGAAGATGCATTCTTCTTTTGATCTTCAGTTTGATGGGGCAGGTGCCTTGTCTTGCGGATACCTTTAAGGGCAAGATTGTGAATGCCGAAACCGGTGAAGTGTTGACGGGAGCTAGCATCAGTGGAGTCATCTCTCCTCAACCGGGATGGACTTATGCCAACACTGCAGAGACCGATAGTACGGGATGTTTTCTCTTGCAAGCTCCAACAGAAGGACGTATCGTTCTTACTTTCAGTATGCTTGGCTTTAAGAATATGCGTAAGGTGGATTATGCGTATGGTCCTGAGGTGAGTGATACTACAGATATGGGCATCATCAAGTTGGCTCCTACAGCCTTGATGCTCAAAGAGGTGGAAGTGAAGGGTAGTTTGCCTCGTTTCACTATGCGTGGCGATACCATCGTATTTCATCCTGAGGCTTTCAAGCTGAAAGAAGGAGCACGACTAGAGGAACTCATTAAGAAACTGCCTGGTGTCTATCAGCAGGATGGAAAACTTTTTTGGAACGAAAAGCCGATACGTCTCACCATGAATGGCAAGAACGTGTTTGGCGGGGATGCCGTCTTGGGCTTGTTGCCCGCTGAGGCAGCCAAGAAACTTAAGCTGTATAATCGCAAGAGCGAATTGGCTCGCCATACAGGTAAGGATGAAGGTGATGAAGACCATGTGCTCGACATTCAAGTGAAGTCTGGCTTCCTCGACAAATGGTATGGTGAGGTGGAGGCAGGCTATGTGACAAAGGATAGATATTCTGCTCAGATAACGGCTCATAAGCTGAGCGACCACGACCCCCAGATGGTCTTTGCACAGGCGAATGATATCAATAGGTATTACACCCGTACGATGGGTATGAGTTATAATACCAACATCGATGGTGACGGCAAGAGCCAGTATGGTTCTTATAACTACCAACACAATTGGAATACCAAGGGAACCAAGCTGTATGACAACAACCGCTTCGACATCAGTGCCAACCTGGGACATAGCGATGGTTTCGGTTGTGAGGAAACAACGACGGAGACATATTTCCCTAACGCCGACCGAACTTTCTCCTTGAAACGTGCCGATGACCATAGTCATAAACTGACTCCTAACTTGGAACTCAAGCTCTTTGCCTATGCAGACTCGGTGAATACCATCGCAGTCTCGGCTAAAGCCACTTATGAGAAGATGCGCAATATCTACGAGGATGATGCGGCATCTTATACTTACGATCCAGGCAAGTTTACTTATCATAACTTGGACGAGGCTTTGTCTGCACAACCTGGCGATGCGCTCTATGAGCATCTGATGAATCGCAACCGCAACTATACTTCAGCATCCTCTGAGACGAAGAATCTCTATGTCACCTATGCCTGGGAGCATTTCTTGGGTAAGAAAGGTTCTTATAAACTGGATGGCTATACCCTTTTGGAGGGTGTGGAGAACCATCGGCTTACAGACCGTAAGTTGGAGTATCTGCGGGATGGATTTTCCGAAACATTATGGCAGTCGTATGATAACCCTACTCGCAATACCCAGACGATGCTGCAAGCATCCATGAAGTATTGGCTGGGGAAGAATGTATATGTCAATTTAGCCGATAAGGTAACTTTCAGACGCCTTCATGACCGTCGAAGCATCTTTGCGGATACTGACGAGGAACAGATTGTAAATGGCGAGCCTTCCACCTTGGATAAGGAAAATCAGAAAAACAACTTTCAGCATACATGGGGTAATGCGTTCTCTCTCAGTTCTACGATGACCCCAACCAAAGGTTTGATGATTATGCCAAAACTTAATTGGACAGTAAAACGTGATGAGGCTGATTATCAATATGGTAGTTTGGATACTACGGCGATAAGGGTAAACCACTTGCTGGAACCATCTATCCGAATGAAGTGGAAGATGAGTCGTGAGCGTAACATGGACTTATCCTTCGTTTATCATACAACAAGTCCTAATGTCGTGAATACCTTGGGGTTCCGTGATACCACCAATCCGCTGCACATCAGTATGGGCAACCCATCACTGGGCAATTCGCATAGTCATGTCACGACCTATAATTATCATCGCATGTGGCTTCGTCAGCAGATAACGATGGCACTGAGTGCCTCTTTTCAAAAGGATATTCATCCGCTTACCACACTTTTTCGCTATCATTCGGCTACGGGCGTGTATGAGTCGATGCCAGTAAATGTTAAGGGAGGCGACTCGTGGAAGTTTGGTTTCAACTATGACCAGGGCTTGGGTGTTTTCTTCCGCTTGGCAAATCAGCTGGCTGTTACTACAGCCCAATCGTATGGTTATATGACTGTGATAGATGAAGGTACTTCTACCCAGCGCAGTTTGGCGGATGGAATGAGTCTGCTTAGTCTCAATCATCAGCGTCAGTTCTATATGGATGATAATTTTGAGTTTTCCTATGAGACGGAAAAATTAAAGTTGAGTGCCTTCAACCTCTTGCGGTGGAATCGTTATCGCTATAGTGATGCTTCCTACAATAGTACTCCTGTGTATGATAAGTTTGGTATGAAAGTAGAATGGAATTTCAAGCCATTTTCTCTTTATGCTGAGGTAGCAGATCATTTCCGCTCAGGTTATCAAACATCAGCAATGAATGGTCATAAGGTGATAAGTTATGCTTACTTGAGCTATCGCTTCTACAAGAATAAGTGCTGTTTGTCGCTGATGGTGGATGACTTGTTTAATAAGGACATCTATTATAGCACCAATACTATGGCTTATCAGCGTACGGAGACTTCTAATGAATATTTCCATCATTACTTGCAACTGTCGTTCAGCTATAAGTTTGATGCCAAAGCAAAGAAGTAGAAGGATAAAGAGATTGAAAGATAAAAGAATGGAAAAATAAAGAAATAGAAAGATTATGTTACGAACAGAGAATCTTACAAGAATATTTCGCACGGACGAGGTGGAGACCATCGCCCTCAACGGTGTGAACATAGAGGTGAACGATGGCGAGTTTATCGCCATCATGGGACCTTCGGGTTGTGGAAAGTCCACCTTATTAAATATATTGGGCTTGTTGGACAGTCCGACGGAAGGTAAATATTGGTTGGACGATGTGGAGGTGGGGCATCTCAAGGAGCGAGAGCGCACGGCTTATCGCAAAGGTCGCATTGGCTTCGTCTTCCAGAACTTCAATCTTATCGACGAGTTGACTGTAGAGGAGAATGTCGATTTGCAGTTGAAGTATCTTGGCGTGGGAAAGTCGGAACGCAAGGAGCGTGTACTTGACATCTTGCGAAAGGTGAAACTTAGCCATCGTGCCAAGCATTATCCCCATCAGCTTTCGGGTGGTCAGCAACAAAGGGTTGCCATCGCCCGTGCCGTGGTAGGCAAGCCGAGTATCATCCTTGCCGATGAGCCAACGGGTAATCTTGACTCCAAGAACGGTATGGAGGTGATGCAATTGCTTAGCGAACTGAACGAGGAGGGCACCACCATCGTGATGGTAACGCACTCCAAGCATGATGCCACCTACGCCAACCGCATCATCAATTTCTTTGATGGACAAGTCGTGGATGCGGTGAGTGATCAGCTATAACCAAAACATTCCCCTGTTTTTTGCCAAATGGCTAAAACAGGGGGATGTTCTGACTTTTCTTAAAATAAAAAGCTCATAAACCTTTTGGTGTTCTCCTTCTTTTGCTTCAGTTCTTCCTCCATTCTCTGCGTCGCCATTTTAAAAAAGAAGCGTATGAGGTGTTCGTCAGTGGCTTCTGTACGAATCAAACGGAGGGCTGATATGTATTTTATTTCTCTATCAAATACGAGCAATATTTCTCCAGTAATCTGTCTGCAGAAAGCTCGCCTTTTTGGTATCTTTCAGCGTCCAATGCCAAGATGCGTTCTTTTACTTGCATTTTGCCACGAAGCAAGGCGTAGAGATAGTATGCCTCTCTCTCTTTCTTTACTTCGACACCAGAGAAAAGGCTTGCGATGGATTCTGGGTCGTAAACGATAGAATAGCTCGGGCGCTTGGCGTTAGGGACATCTGCTTTCAGAATATTCTTTTCCACTAAATCTTGGATGTCTCGCTGGGCTGTGTCCTTGGAACATTTAGCAAGATTTGCCCAATTTTTGGTAGTAATCTTTGCTTCATATCCATCCAAGAAAAGATTAAGTATATTGACTTGGCGTTCCGACAAGCTCACTCCTATGTTCTTTTGCCAAAAGAAACTCTTGTTGAGAGTGGTGCTTACCAATGTGTTAGCCTCGTCGAGGGCAGCTATCAGAGCCTTCACATACCATACTATCCACTCTGTGATGTCGCCATCTGCTCTTTGCATCCGTTCAAGAATTTCATAGTAATGGTTCTTGTCCTTGTTGATTTCTGATGAGATATTGTAAAAGCGAAACTCGCTCTTGTCGCCACGAGCCAAAAGCATATCGGATAGGATACGAGCCAATCTTCCATTGCCATCCTCGAAAGGGTGGATGGAGACAAACCAAAAGTGGGCGATGGCAGAGGCGATGATACTAGACATGTGTTTCTCTTGGTTGAACCAAGTGAGAAACTTATCCATTTCTCCTTCCACTCTCTCTGGTGCAGGAGCAATGTAATGTATCCTTTCTCTGCCAAACATACCTGATACGATATGCTCTTCGTGTGAGCGATACTTGCCAATTTCTATCTGTGAGCCTTCGCTATAGCCCGATGGAAAGAAAGCACTTTGCCAATCACACAGCTTCTCCTTGGATAAGGAGTGGTCATAATGCGCTATGGCATCCAGCATGACTGCTACGACAGAATCTACATAATGAGAGGGAGCCGTGTATTTCACATTTTCTATGCCCAATTTTTTTGCGATGGATGAACGAACTTCATCTACGTTCAGACTAATGCCTTCTATTTCGGAAGAATTCACTGCATCCTTGGTCAGGTTTTCTGCCATAGCCTTGAGCTTGTTGTCGAAGCCCAAGTTGCTGAGGCGACCTAAAAGCAGTCCTTGCTTTCTGCTTGCCTCTTCGATGAGCAATGCTATCATGGCATGATCCCATCTGAAATCTGTCCAATTTTCTCTTTCGTGTATATACATAAATGACGCCTTTTGGGGTTGTGTGCGGCATTGATATGCAAATAACGCCGCAAATTTTGCGGCAAAGATACGATTTTTGCCTAAAACCGCAAAATGTTTTTGGATGAAAATGCCTAAAACCGCAGAATGTTTCTTGTTGTTGGATGCTTTGCTCCTTGCGCTTTTGTCTATTTTTTAGACGGTAGTGTCTAATTATTGGACAGGCTTATGAATGAGGAATGATGTGTAAGTAGTTGATAATCAATAATTGTGTTCTTTTGGCATGGCAATTGTCTATATAAGAGCAAATGAATAACGATAGGAAATGATAAAAAATGAAGAATAAGAAACGATACATCGTAATGGTTGTGATGATGGCGAGCATCATCGTCAGCTATGGGCAACAGGAGGAAGGAGAGGCACGCAAGAGAGCTGAGGAATTCCGAAAGGAAGAAACGGATGCTATTGCCAAGTCTTCGGCTTGGAGCCTCGACGACTGTATGAAGTACGCCGTGGAGCATGCGACGGATGTGAAGCGAGAGGTTGTCAATGCTCGCCAGCGCAAGCAAGACTACCACAAGGCGGTGGCGGATTTCTTGCCATCTGTATCGGGCGCCGTGCAAGGACAGTATGCCTGGGGACGAAATATCGACCCTGAGACCAATACATATAATAATGTGACGACATTCAACAATTACTATCAGCTCTATGCCGAACTGAATGTCTTCGATGGCTTCGCCACCATCAATGCCTTCAAACAGGCTCGGTTGGCGAGGGATTATTCCGCCACAGCGATGCAGAAGGTGAGGGATGACAAGGCAATTGACGTGATGCAGAAATATGTGGATGCCGCTTATGCTAAGGCCAGCATCCAGATAGCAAGCGAGAAACTGGCTGAGAGCAAGCGAATGCTTGCCAAGATGCAACGACTCTACGAACTCGGCGAGAAAGGCCGTCCGGATGTTGTTCAGATGGAATCGCAAGTGGCTGAGGATGAATATAATCTTACGCATCAAGAGAATGTGGCTCGACAGAGTTTGCTTGCCTTGAAATCGGCGATGAACTATCCTGTAGAAGACGAGTTGAAATTAAATGTGGCGGACAAGAACTTTGGAAAGTTATCCACAGATGGTGGAAAACTTATTGCATCAAGTCAACAGGCTGTTTATCAAAGCTTTGTGATGGCATCTCCCGACATTAAGTCGGCGGAATACGAAGTGGATCGAGCACGATATGATTACAAGATAGCGAAAGGTCGGTTGTTGCCATCCCTCTCTCTCGGTGGCGGCATCACGACCAACTATTACAAAAATCTCTCTCAGAAAGGGCAGTACGAAGGTTTTGCCTCCCAGTTTCGCAACAATCGAGGCGAATACCTCGCACTGACCCTCTCTATACCTATTTATAATAGCGACCGTTGGCACAGTGTGAAGAAGGCTCGCAACGACTGGCAACTCGCCCAGGTGAATCTCGAAGAAACCAAACGCAAGTTGCACGACAATATCGCCCAAGCCATCATGGATGCAGAGGGCTATGCCAAAGAACTCTATCAGATGCAGAAGAAGGTGGCTTCCGATTCGCTCGCCTATCACATGTCGAGCCGCAAGTTTGAGGAAGGAATGCTTTCCACCTTCGATCTTCATACGGCAGCGCAGACTTTGCTCGAAAGTCGCATCAAACAACTACAGATGCAAATGTTGCTGGTTATCAAAAAACGTTTAGTGGATTATTATCAGGGACAAAGTTTAATAAGATAAAACTATGGACATAAAGATAGAAAAGAAGAAATATCTCTTGCCTCGCAAGTACTGGGCATGGATAGCAGGAGGCGTGGTTCTTGTCGCCGCCCTAGTTTGGCTCGGTTTGAGCAACTTCTCTTCCACCCTGAAGGTGGATAGAAAGGGACTGAGCATCGGAAAGGTGGAGCGGGCACAGTTCAACGACTATGTTTCGGTGGATGGGCAGGTGGTGCCTATCTCCGTGGTACAAATCAGCTCAGAGGAAGGTGGCATCGTGATGGAGAAAGTGGTGGATGAAGGAGCCCACGTCAACAAGGGCGATGTCATCGTGAAACTCAGCAACTCCAACCTCGACTTGGAGATTCTCAATGCCGAGAGCGAACTTGCCGAGAAACAGGACATGCTTCGCAACACCCAAATCTCGATGGAGCAAGACCGACTCAACAACAGCAACGAGGAACTTTCCCTCTCGCAGGATGTCATCACCAAGCGTCGTACCTATCAACATCAGGAGGCATTGCACAAGGAGCAGCTCAATGCCCGTGAGGAATATCTCAAGGCAAAGGAGGATTACGAGCTTGCCGTGAAAAAGCATCAGTTGATAGCCAAGCGACTGAAGAAGGATGCTCAACTTCGCCATTCGCAGATGGAGCAGATGGGCGACAACCTCGAAGCGATGCAGAAGAATGTGCAGTTGGTGCGACAGCGCAAGGAGAAGTTGAATATCCGCAGCACCATTTCGGGTGAGATTGGTTTGCTCGATGTGGAATTGGGACAGAGCATACAGGCAGGACAGAAGATAGGTGTCATCAATGACCTCAGCGACTTCAAGGTACAGGCACAGGTGGATGAGCATTACATCGACCGAGTGAAACCCGGCTTGACCGCTACCTTCGACCAGAACGGCAAGCATTATCTCTTGCAGGTAAGAAAGGTTTATCCAGAGGTAAGGGATGGCAGGTTCCGCATCGACTTCGTGTTCAAGGGCGTGCGCCCAAGCAACATCCGTACGGGGCAGACTTATTATGTGGATTTGCAGCTCGGACAGTCGAAGCAGGCAATAATCATCCCGAAAGGCACGTTTTATAGTGTAACGGGCGGTCAGTGGATCTTTGTCCTCGACAAGAGCGGCAAGAAGGCTTATCGCCGCAAGATAACCATCGGTCGCCAGAATCCTCAGTATTACGAGGTGATAGAAGGCTTGGAGCCAGGCGAGCAAGTCATCGTGAGTGGCTATGAGGCCTATAAGGACAACGAACAATTAATAATTAATAATTGGGCATTCGCTTTTTATTAAGAGGCTTAGCATAATTATACATTGTAAATTATACATTATACATTAAAATGAATCATATCATCAACGCATTCAAGAATCTCCCCCGAAAGGGGCAGCACAACTTCGTGAAGATATTGTGCTTGGCACTCGGACTGGCTATCAGTTCGGTGATTATCGCCGAGATTTATTTCGAGCAGACCTACGATACGTACTTCCCAGGCTGGGAGAGAACGTACCAGATTTCGGAAGTGGGAACCATGGGAAACGATTCTAATGGCAAACCTTTTTATTTCAACCAAACATCAGGAGCTACGGCTCCAGGCATCAAGCAGTATGCTCCAATGGTAGAGGCTGCCACTCGAATAGTTTTCGTTGGAGATTTCCAATGTAATATGGAAAATCAAAATGCAATTTCTTGCAAGATGGCATTGGCAGACAGTTGTTTCTTCGATGTGTTTCCACAGAAAGCGATTATCGGAAAGGCAAAAGAAATCCTTTCACGTCCATTTTATTGCATGATTGATTCTGAGACTGCTGCAAAGATGGGCGGTAATGTCGTGGGTAAGCGTTTCACGATGGCAAGCTATCCTGGACATACCTTTACCATTGGAGGTGTTTTTGAGAGTTTTCCATGGGGATCTTCTTGGCATTCTCTTCAAGTCTTAGTGTCATTGGGCAGTATCGGAGATATGTTTGGCTATGATGGAAGGCAGCAATGGATAGGAAACGATTGCTATAAGTCTTTTATCAGATTGGCAAGAGGTCACAAGCCAAGTGAACTTCGCCCATATATCAATAAGATGAAGCAAGATCATTTCCCATTGAAAGAATGGAAAAAGTCTGGCCTTTCCTTGGACTACGATTTTACGGTTCTTAGTGATATGTACACCCAGAGTCCTTACATCAAGATGATGGGATGGATTATGAGTATCATAGCCTTTGTGTTGCTTTTCACTTCTGTGATGAACTATTTGCTGATTATCGTAGGAAACATTGTCACTCGTTCTCGTGAGATGGCTGTGCGAAAATGTTATGGTGCAGAACCTAAGAACATTCATGCGATTATTTTCTCCGAGGCATTGGTGCATGTCGGTTTGTCGGTGATATTGGCAGCTATCCTTGTATTCCTTTGCAAGGGAACGGTTGAGAATTTTCTCTCAGCTCCAGTAAGTACGTTGCTGTTCAATCGAGGTAGCTGGATTTTGGTTGCCATCTGTCTCTTCGTGCTTTTGGTGGGTGGCTTGGTTCCTGGTTGGCTTTACAACAAGATACCTGTGGCTATTGCTTTTAGAGGGTACTGTGAAAACCGTAATAGATGGAAACTCATCTTATTGGGCGTTCAGTTTGTTATTTCTGGTTTGTTGTTCAGCTTGCTCTTTGTGGTCAATAGTCAATACAATATGATGGTGAACCTAAACCCAGGTTACAATTACGATAATGTGGCTTTCTTTTATGTAGATGGTCTCAAATCAGACCAACGGGCACAATGTTTGTCGGAAATCCGGCGAATGCTTGATGTCAAGATGGTTGCGTCTTGCTATAGTGTTCCTTTGCAGAACTACGGTTATAGTGGTAATAACCTTAGTTTGCCGGGTGATAAGCGTACCCTCCAAATCATTCATGATGCAGATGGTGTGGATGACAATTACTTTAAGTTGATGGGCATTAAATTTGTAGAAGGTTCTTTCTTTACCGAACGCACAGACAGTTCTCGGCAAGTTATTATTGATGAGAATTTGGCGAACAAACTCGCTAAACTTGGACATTGGAAAGATGGGGCTGTAGGCAAAAGAGTGTGGATTTCTTCTCATTGCGATGAAAATGAAACGATGACCATCTGTGGTGTGGTCAAGAATGTGAAATATGGGACGGTTAGCATGTCGGATACAGATGCAAAGTCAACTCCGTTTACCTATTTCTATGGACATGCTAATAATTGCATGCTGGTTAAGTTTGATGATTTAACCGAAAATGCTCTCAAAAATTTGCGAGATAAAGTGCAGTCATTGTATCCGAACAATGAAGTAACCGTATGTGATTACGCCTCGGAATTCAAGGCGCAATATACCTCCCAGCTTAATTTCCGCAACGGAATCCTTGTGGCTGGCATCGTGACGATGATTATCGCCCTCTTCGGATTGGTGGGTTATACGAGCGATGAGGTGAATCGCCGTCGCAAGGAGATTGCCATCCGCAAGGTGAATGGAGCGAAGATGAAGGACATCCTGCGCATCTTCTTGAAGGACATCATAAAAATAGCTTTGCCTTGCATCGTGGTGGGCGACATCGGTGCTTGGCTGATAGCAAGACAATGGCTGATGTCGTTCAGTGAGAAGATTTCGCTCACACCTTTATTATTTATAGGTGTCACGATAGCCTTGCTCGTCATCATCGGACTCTCCGTGGTGGTCAACTGCTACAAAGTAGCGAATAGTAATCCTGTGAAGTATCTCAAGGATGAATAATTCAACATTTAACACTTAACATTGAATAAAATGATAAAAGTAGAAAATCTTTGCAAGTCTTTCCGCACAGAAGAGGTGGAGACAATAGCTTTAAATAATGTATCTTTCACAGTAGAGGATGGCGAGTTTGTCGCCATCATGGGACCATCGGGTTGTGGCAAGTCAACCCTCCTCAATATCCTCGGATTGCTCGATAATCCGACATCAGGCAAATATCTCTTGGGCGACCATGAGGTGGAGAACCTGAAGGAGAAGGAGCGCACAGATGTGCGCAAGGGCGAGATAGGCTTTGTGTTCCAGAGCTTCAACCTCATCGACGAGTTGAACGTGGAGGAGAACATCGAGCTTCCGCTTACTTATCTCAATATCCCGAAGGCGGAGCGCAAGGCGAAGGTGCAAGCCATCATGAAACGTATGAACATCAGTCATCGTGCCAAGCACTTCCCTCATCAACTCTCTGGCGGTCAGCAGCAGCGAGTAGCCATCGCCCGTGCCGTGGTTTTCGGTCCGAAACTCATCCTTGCCGATGAGCCTACGGGTAACCTCGATTCCAAGAACGGCGCCGAGGTGATGCACCTGCTCACCGAATTGAACCACGAGGGCACCACCATCGTGATGGTAACGCACAATGAGCATGATGCGAAGATTGCCAACCGCACCATCCGACTGTTTGATGGAAGTGTGGTGGAAGGTTAGAGTAAATCCGTGGTTTCAAATGAGGAATCACGGATTTATTTTGTTATGGGATAACGATTCTGAAGGTGGTTGTATTCTCTTCTTTGTCTTGATGAAGAGAGAGGCTGCCTCCGCTCACTCGCATGATTTGTCGGGAGAGCGACAAGCCGATGCCGCTTCCTTCCGCCTTCGTGGTGAAGAATGGGATGAAGATATGGGAGGCTACATCGTCGGGGATGAGTCCTGCGTTGTTGGTTACGTCGATGATGATGGCTTCTTGGGCGTTGGTATAAGCATTCATTCTGATAAATGCCTTCTTGCTTGCCGCGGATTGCAAATCCGCGGAGCTACCTTCTTGCTCTTTTTTCTCTTTGGAGTTGCCTTCTTGCTCCTTGATAGCTTCCACGGCATTTTTCAGAAGATTCGTCACGACGTGGGCGATGAGGCTCTCGTCGGCGTAAGCCAGTAAGTCCTTAGGCTCTACCTTGATTTCTACCTCATGATTGCAAAGCAGTGCCATTCTTTCGAGAAAAGGTTCTACATAGAAGAGGGCTGGTTGAGGCTGAGGCACATGGGTGAAACGGCGATAGTTGTTGACGAATGCCAACAATTCTGTGCCAGTCTTGTGGATGGTCTCCAAGCCTTGTTTCAATTTTGCTTGCTCTGCAGATAGCAAATCTACTGAAACTTCCTTTAGCAAGGTTTCGCTGAGCGAGGTGACCGGGGTGATGGTGTTCATAATCTCATGGGTCAATACTCGGATAAGCTTGATCCAGGAATCCACCTCCTGGTTGCTCAGTTCGTTGCTCACATCGCTGAGGGCGATGATGCGCACGTGCTTGTCTTTCAGCATCGCCTGTGTTTCGTGCTTCGATAAGTGTTCGTCCTTGAGCTTGTCTTTTACTTGGTTCATGTGGGTAAGCACATCGGTGTTGAGCAGTCGGAGGGCGGCTAGGTTGTGTTGCAGGATGTTGTCGTGGCTATCCACCACCATGATGCCTGTATCCACGGCATTCAATATCTGCTCGTAATACTTCTCTCGCTCCATCTGCTCCTCTCGGGTATGCTGCAAGAAGAGTTTGATGCGATTTAGGGAGTCGTTGATAATCTTGTCATCTTTCGATACGTTTTGGGTCGGAAAACTGAAAGAGAAATCCACGTTATCCACCGCATCAAAAAGAAATCGCACCTTCTTGATGTTACGGCGATAGCGGCGCAACAATCGGATATACCCGATGATGGTAACGAATAAAATCCCTGTTATTATGATCAACTTATAATCCATCCTTATAATATTTACCTCAGAATAAAGAACTTTATAGTTAGAAAAGCTATTGTCTTAACTCCTTAACTCCTTCAACACTTCTTACAACCCGTACCTCTTAATCTTATTATAAAGCGTTTGTCGGGAGATGCCCAGTCTTGCTGCCACCACCGATAGGTTGCCTTCGCACTCCTTGATGGTTTTCTCAATCATTCGGCTCTCCATCTCGTCGAGCGTCTGCACTTCTTCCAAAGGCTTCTCCTTTCGGGTAGGGTTGCCGCCATCAATATCCTCGGCGGTGATGATACCACCATCGGCTAGAATTACGGCTTTTTCCACAGCATGTTGAAGCTCTCGGATATTTCCATACCAAGGAAGGCTGGTGAGTTTCTTCTCCGCCTCTTCTGAGAATCGGATGTTCACCTTATTATATAGGTCGGCATATTGGTGTAAGAAACGATTGGCAAGTGGCACGATGTCTGCCTTTCTCTGTCTGAGGGCAGGCAATTCGAGGTGGATGGTGTTGATGCGATAGAGTAGGTCCTCACGAAACTCGCCATCGCTTACCATCTGCTGGAGGTTGCGATTGGTGGCGCAAACCAGTCGGACATCTATCGGAATCTGTGTGGAACCGCCCACTCTCACGATGCTTCTGCGTTGCAAGGCGGTGAGGAGCTTCGCCTGGAGACCATAGGAGAGGTTTCCGATTTCATCGAGGAAGATGGTGCTGCCATTGGCAAGTTCGAATTTGCCAGGTTTGTCGGTCTTGGCATCGGTGAAAGCACCCTTCATATGACCGAAGAGTTCGCTCTCAAAGAGGGTTTCGGTAATGGCTCCCATATCCACAGGTAGCATTTTCTTTCCACATCGTGTGGATAAACGATGTATCTCGTTGGCTAATACCTCTTTACCTGTGCCGTTTTCGCCGGTGATGAGGATATTCGCATCAGTAGCTGCTACTTTCTCCACAATGTTTCGGAGGTTGTTCATAACTTCGCTATCTCCCCAATACATAGCACCTTGCGAAGTTTTTCCACTTCCTTTTCCTCCATTCTTATTCGCAGAGTTATCCACAGGGTTATTC
>DBLF01000129.1:0-890 GCA_002297965.1 Candidatus Segatella papionis | reverse complement strand
CCCTCCTTGATGCCAGTCACGGCAAGTTGGATGTCGGCGTAAGCTGTGAAGAGCACCACCTCGGTCTTGGGGCTGAGGCTCTTGATTTCACGGAGCCAATACAATCCCTCGTTTCCAGAGTTGATGCCGCTCGAAAAGTTCATGTCGAGCAACACCACGTCGGGATGCTCCTCCCTCAATTTAGCAGGGATGGAGTTGGGGGTGGCGATGGTGGTGATGTTGTCGAATATCGGTTCCAGCAACATCCTGACCGTGGTCAAGATGTTGCGGTTGTCATCTACTATAAGAATTGTTCCTTGTCTTTTAATCATGATTTGTATTTGTCTTTTTTCTCTCCGTCTTATTTTTATTCGTTGTTCCACATGGAGTCTATAGCCAATGTCCAAGAACCATTCTTATCACTGCCCTCACGTTTTAAAACTCCTAATTTTTTAAGGGTTGATAGGTGGTTCTTGATGGTTCTTGATGTGCAAGAGAACTCTTCTGCTAAAGTTCCTGTGGAAATTAACACATATTTCGGGTCGTTCAAGCCTTTTGCTTCCAATTCCTTGCACATCCTATCCACACCTTCGCCAAATTCCCTTACATATTTATATGCTTTGAGATATTCTGCGACTTTAGGATTGCGAGAGAAATGGGTATGGCGAATGTTGTCACTTCTTACGATACCTGGGAATTTACCTGGAGTCTCGAATACCAGGCGGTCATCAAACATCTTGATTTGTATCTCGGTGCCTTTGATGCTGTAGTCTCTGTGGCAAACGCTATTTACGGTCATCTCTTGTAAAACGAAAGAAGAGTATTCTCTGTCGGTAACGAAGATTCCTTTTTCTCCAAGGTACGTATGTTCCTTTACTTGAGTCTCAAGATAACTAAAGTTTCCCACCCCC
>DBLF01000030.1:169519-170629 GCA_002297965.1 Candidatus Segatella papionis | reverse complement strand
TTTTAGAAGCCTTTAACTAAAATGCCCGATATTGAACACTTTTTTCAATATCGGGCATCAAGAAATGAATGCGATGGCATTATTTTAGAGAAATCTTGTTTGCCGTTTCTCGCTTCTTGGAGTTTACGAGGTCGGCATATATCTGTGTGGTGCTCACATTCTTATGGGTAAGCATTTTGGAAACCGTGTAAATGTCTGTACCTAAGGCGATTTGGATGGTTGCATACGAGTGCCGGAAGCAATGGAAGGAAAATGGCTTGGTGATTCCAGCTTTCTTCAACCATGCTTTGAGCGGATAATTAATCATGCTGCGCTTCAATCCCTTGAATACGATGTCTGTGCTTGGTTCGCCACATAGCTCATACGCTTCGTTGCTGATGGGCAAGGTCGCCTCGGTCTGCGTCTTCTGGGTACGGATACGCAAGCAATAGCCTTGGTCGGGAGCTATCTCGAAGTCTTCCCAACGCAATTTCAAGATGTCGCTGATACGCAATCCTGTAAGACAGGCGAAGAGGGAGGCTGACTTTAGTACAGGAATATCACATGGAGTAGCTGCCAACTGCTTTACTTCATCGAGGGTAAGAAACTCCTTCTTTACGTCTTGTGGTTCTATCTTGTCCAGATAGTCGTTGATGTTCTCACGCAGCCACTTGTCACGATAGGCGATTTTCAAGAGACCACGGAAAGTGGAGAAGTAGCCTGCTGCCGAGTTGAGCGATACTCTTTGGTTGGTGCGCTTCAACTGATGAGCATTCAAGAGGTATTCTCTGAATTGCTTGCACAACTCTACGGCTACCTCGCCAAAGGTACAATGCCCCTTTACGAAATTATAAAAGTGCTTATAGACGAATGTCCACTTGTCGTCTTTCTTGCGAGTCATCTTCTCGAAGTAAGCCAAGAAGTCCATCTTTTGTTTGCTCTTGTCCAAGAAGCCAAACTCCTCATTGATGAGTGACTGCGTTCTGATGCAGCGGATAGCCTCAGCCTTGTTGAGCATGTCGGCATTAAACTCTCGTTCCATCTCGTTCTTAGGGTGGGCATAGATGTAGATGCCAAGATACTCTCTACGGCTCATCTGCATGGTCTCTGGGTTGCGGACTGGTGGATAGA
>DBLF01000030.1:165340-169367 GCA_002297965.1 Candidatus Segatella papionis | reverse complement strand
CAAAGTAAAAGGGTGATATGATGGGGACAAACTTAACTCCCCGATAACCACTATATAACCGTTGGTTTACCGATGGCTTTCTCCAAATCTCGCTTGGAAATTTTGATGTACTTGCCTATTTTCACCTTTTCGATGCCATATTTCTTGATGCGCTTATAGATTTGGTCTTGGCTCAATCCATATAGTTTCATGGCTTCTGGAATGGAATAGTACAAGGTATTTTCAACTGTCTCTCCCTTAGCCATTTCCACGTGTCGCTTAGAGTAAAGCACATAGTTGCCTTCCATTTTTCGAGGAATGGCATTATGGTTCACAAAGCTATATACGGCATTCTTGGTCATGCAATATTTTTGCTGAATATCCATGACCGACATCCATTCGGTAATGGTTGGGTCGGGCGTTTGCTTGGCAAAGTAATCATCCACCTCTTTCTTGTTCCAATACACTTTGCCTCGAATGGAGATTCTTGAAATCTTTGTCTTCTTGGCAATTTCATAGATAGCCGTATCGTATGTATGATGTACCTCTGCAATCTCTTTGGCGGAGTAGTATTCGGGAACAGGTAATTCCTTCACGACCTCAGAAACGGTAGGGGATGCCCCATTGTTCGTTTGTGGGTTAGTCAAACTGTCCTTTTTGGTATAAGGCAGACTATCTACGAGATAATCGACGTCACGCTTTCTGATGAATGACAATCGTGAGGTAATCTTGGATGCCCTCAACTTTCCACTATACACCATATTATATATAGTCTGCTTGCTGAGCCCTAACAAGATTGCTACCTCATGGATGGTCAAGTATTCTTTGGCAAGAATCTCCGACATGGATTTTTCGGAAGCCTTTCTTTGGCTCATGGTCTCTGCTACCTTGATTTTCTCCTTGCGTCTTGCTGCCTTGTACGCATAGCTGTTGCATTGCTTGGAACAATAGCGAGTGGTGGATTTCTGCGCATAGAAGCTCTTGCCACAATACTCGCAAACTCTCAGAATTTTCTCTTTACTTGCTGTCATTTGTACGCTTTTTATACCGTTAAACCTAAATCATAGCAGATAAAGTCGTCTGTCATTTCGCCTTCAGTCAATAGTCTTAAATCATCGTCCACCATCGTCCAAAACTCTCGGCAATCTTGCACTCGTCTGCCGAAAATGGTGCCATAATTTATTACTACCGAACCGTGGCGGTACAAGAGCGGTACAAAAAGGTGCTAAAAAAGCCTTACCATTGATTATAACCAATAGTAAGGCTAAAAAGAAAGGTGCTCACTGTGAGCACCTTAACTATCATTCATTGGCGATGATAATCATTGATTATCACGACCTATTTCCCGATGCAGAAATGCTTGAAGATATTGTTTAGCGTCTCCTGGCTACTAATCTGTCCACCAGTGATTTCGCCCAATTCTTCCAACACAATCTTCAAGTCCTCGGCGATGATGTCTCCGCTCATGCCTGCGTCCATCGACTCTAGCACTCGATGCAGCGACTCGTTGGCCCTCGTCAATGCCTCGTAATGGCGGACGGAGGTGATGATGACATCGTTCTCCGTAACCTCAGGCACGTCGGCGAAATCTACGAGAGCTTTCTTCAGACCATCCATGTTGTAACCCAACTTGGCACTCATCGGGACTACTGCCATGTCCTTCATAGGCATGCCTGAACATTGGCTCTGGAACGCCTTGAACTGGTTCGTCAGCTGCAAGAGATTCTGCATCTCCTCGCTTACGCCGTTCTCGTATTCCTCGATGTTGTCAAACTTATTGAAGGCCAAGATAATCTTGCTGCAAGGAGTGCTCATCAGAGTCTCCATCATGTCCTCCAAGTCTTGGTCTATCTGTGCGTCGTCTTCAGTGCTTCCATCGATCACGTAGATGAGAATCTTCGCCTCTTCCATCTTCTGGTAGGTACGCTCGATGCCCATCCTCTCCACCACGTCGTTGGTCTGGCGGATGCCGGCGGTGTCGATGAAGCGGAAGGTGATGCCGTCGATGTCGGTAGTGTCCTCGATTACATCGCGCGTGGTGCCGTGGATGTCGCTCACTATCGCCTTGTCCTCGTTCAGCAGACGGTTTAAGAGGGTGCTCTTGCCGGCGTTGGTCTTGCCCACGATTGCCACCGGGATGCCTTGCTTCAGGGCGTTGCCCGTCTCGAAGGAGTGGGCTAGGGTGGTTACCTTCTTCTCTATCTGCTCTGCCAGCTGTTTGAGTTCAGAGCGGTCGGCGAACTCCAGTTCCTCGTGGTCGCTGAAGTCCAGCTCCAGTTCCAGGAGGGAGTTCATCTTCAGCAGTTTCTCCCTGAGTTTGGATAGCTCGCTGCTGAAATGGCCCTTCAGCTGGCTCATCGCCATGTCGTGGGTCGCCTTGTTGGTCGAGGCGATGAGGTCGGCTACAGCCTCCGCCTGCGAGAGGTCCATCTTGCCGTTCATGTAGGCACGGCGGGTGTACTCGCCAGGCTGGGCATGGCGGCAGCCAGCCTGTACCAAAGCCTGCAGTACTTGCTGGAGAATGTATCTGCTGCCGTGGCAGGAAATCTCCGTCGAGTCCTCGCCTGTGTAGCTGTGGGGAGCACGGAACACGCTCACGAGCACGTCGTCGATGGTGTTGCCAGCTTTGTCCTTGATTTCACCATAGTGGATGGTGTTGGGCTTGGCATTTGCCAGCGACTTGCCGTTGGCGGCTGTGAATACCTTGTCGGTAATCTCGATTGCTTGCGATCCGCTGAGGCGGATAATGCCAATGGCGCCTCCGGCTGGGGTTGCCAGGGCGCAGATACATTCTTCTTCTGTCATTGTCTTTTAAGTATAATTAGTTGGGCGGATTGCAAATCCGCAAAATAAATAGGTCGAACCTTTTTTGACGACGGATTGCAAATCCGTCGGAACACCTAGCGGTATTATGTTTTTAGATGCGGTCGAGCACGAGTTGGATGAGGTTGTCGATGCTGCTCTTGTAGCCCGTGTTGGCACTCTTGGCACGGCGGTTGGCGATGACCATGCAGCAAGTCAATGCCTTGTGGTCCAGCAGCAGCGACAAACCGGCAAGTGCTGAGCTCTCCATCTCGAAATTATTGACACGCAGTCCGTTATGTTCGAATGCCTCAATCTTTTGGTTAAGCTCTGGGTCGGCTAGAGGGATGCGGAGCTCTCTGCCTTGTGGACCGTAGAATCCACCACAGGCGATGGTGATGCCTCGCACCATGTCGTCTTGGGCGATGCGGTCGAGTAGTTCAGGGTCGTTGTTCACGCAGTAAGGGTTGCCAATCTGGTCAACCCACTTCACCTGTCGCTTGAACTCAACCTCGGTCTCCAGGTCGCATACCTCGTTGCGGCGGGCGTAGAAGTTGAGCAGACCGTCGAAGCCGATGCTCTTCTGTGATGCCACGAAGGTGCCGGCTGGCGTGTTGAGCTGCAGTCCGCCGCAGGTGCCGATGCGCACGAGGGTGAGGGTGGTGTGCTCTGGCTTCTCGGTTCGGGTCTTGAAGTCGATGTTCTTGAGGGCATCCAGCTCGTTGACTACGATGTCGATGTTGTCGCATCCGATACCGGTGCTCTGCACGGTGATGCGTTTGCCTTTGTAGGTTCCGGTGATGCTGTGGAACTCACGGCTTGATACTTCGCATTCCTTCTCTTCGAAGTGGGATGCTACGAGGGATACACGACCGGGATCGCCTACCAAGATGACTTTATCTGCCAGTTGCTCTGGACGTAGATGGAGGTGGAAGCAACTTCCGTCCTCATTAATGATTAATTCTGATTCTGCAAAATATTTGCTCATGGTTGTTTCTTTTTTAGATTAATATTGATTTCTATGTCGTTTGTTATGTTTTCTCTGTCTATGATTTCCATAGACTTTCGACAGTGTGTGAAATTACACAATTTGGTAGCAAAGATACAAAAAAAACTTAGATATACGTAGTATCATTACGGATATTTAACAAAAAACATTGAAACCAACGTATCGGGCAATTCGTTTCTGCCTATAAGCAAATTTGCCCGCCATATAAAGCAAACTTGCCCGAGGCGTAGAGGAGAT
>DBLF01000030.1:139332-165298 GCA_002297965.1 Candidatus Segatella papionis | reverse complement strand
ATCTCCTCTACGCCTCGGGCAAAAATGCCCAGCGTCTCGGGCAGAGTTGGGCAAAGCTACTGAAGCCTCTAAAGTAGCCTTGTAATCATTCGGAATATTGTCTTGGATTGAATTTTCCTGATTTCAGTAGACACACTTTTTAGCTTTATAAACTAAGAAGGTAGACACTACCAATTTTATCAAACTGGAATAATAGACACTTTTCATTTTTTGTTCCTATTTTTATAGACACAACTAAAAGAATCGTACTATTTTTATAGTCACCCCCATCACTGGATTTACCGGAACCCGGACTTGCTCTTTGGGTTCTGCAAAGGTACACATTCTTTTCCAGAATTCGTCTTCTTGGAAGCATAATTTTTCTTTTTCCACATTTTTTGTTGTAATCCTTTCTCCAGATGAACCTTTGAAGGTGTCTTATACCCGATACTCATGTGTGGTCTACGATTGTTATAGAACAAAATATACCGTTCAATTGCAGCCCTCGCAGACACTATATCCTTGAAGACATGTGTACGATAAACCTTTTCCATCTTAATGATGCCATTAACTCGTTCGGCGATGGCATTGTCGGTGGGCTTATAGTCTTCCGTCATACTAATGCTGATTTCGTATTCCTGTAGTTTTTGAACATAAGCATCGCAACAGTACTGAACACCTCGGTCTGAGTGGTGAATCAGTCCCTTGAGGCATTCTCTTCCACCCATTTCTATGGCTTGGTCTATAGCCATCTGAAGAGCTTCGACGGATATTGCGGAACGCAATGTGTCCGCAAGTTTCCATCCGACAATTTTATGCGAGTACGCATCGGTCACCAAATGAAGATACGCAACGTCTCCATTGGCCAGCTGGATATAGGTAATATCGCTCACTCACAGCTGGTTAGCTGCGGTAAGACTAATGCCTTTCACCAAATTCTTCCACTTGTGGTAGCGGTGATTTGAGTTCGTCGTATGACGAGCCTTACGGGGAGGAAGCATCAATTGGTGACGGCGAAGCAAAGTGAAGAAACTATCGCGTCCTGGTATGATTTCCCTTCCGTAGAGTTCTGTCAGCATGAGCCAAAGTTTGTATCCACCAATGCCTGGGTCTTCCTCTCGGATTTCTCTCACATTATCCAATATAACCTTGTCACGACTAACCTCCGCCTCGATGTCTGCCTTCGACTGGTAGAAGGCCTGACGGCAATGGCCAAATAGACGGCAGGCAGACGCAACTTTTACGTTGCGCTGCTCGACCAGTTCCATAACTACTTGGCCCCAGATTTTTTTCGTATTGGGATGTCAAAGTATTCCTCGGCACGTGTGATCATAAGGTCACGTGCTTCTGTTTCCAACTGGGAGAATGCCAAAGCTTTCTCCAATTCCTTGATGCGCTGCTTCAATTGAGATACCTCTTCTTGATAGCTTTCTTTGCTGCGATTTGCCATATCTGTTGTGTCTGCTTGTTCAGACTGCAAAGGTAGCAATTCTTTTTCAGCTGCAAAAATTTCAAGCCAAGTATTTAAAGACTTGATTGCACTAATACCGTGACTCTTGCAAAATTGATTCTTGCTTTGGCCTGATTGGTAATACTCACGAAGTAATGCCAATTTGTCTTCTCGACTGTAACTCTTGTACTTTTTACTCATTTCTAAACACATTTAATTAATTTACCATAAATGTGTCTATCTATATCAGTATAAGTCAGATCATTCGGAATTTAGTCTTGGAATTCAAAAAACAGGCGTGACATCAAGTGACAGCAGGTGACAGCAAAAAAACATTTGGTGTCACGCCTTATCTTATTGATTGTCAATCTGTTACCATGTAGTGTGACAGCAGTGACATCAATTTTGAGTTTTTAAATACATATATGTATATAAAAACTCGGTAATTTCTTGGTAATTTTCTCTGTTTTTCATCGTATTTGCCGACGAAAAACAGAGTTTGTTTAGTTCTTGAAGCTGTGGATTGGCGCAGGGATTCTACCTGTACGGTTCACAAAATCGGCGCAACTGAACTTGTTGACTGGCATGATAGGGGCATGACCCAACAAGCCGCCGAAATCTACATTGTCGCCCACCTTCATTCCCACTACAGGAATCACGCGCACAGCAGTGGTCTTCTGGTTCACCATACCGATGGCAGCCTCGTCGGCGATGATGCCTGATATGGTCGTGGCAGGGGTATCTCCAGGGATGGCTATCATGTCGAGACCTACGGAGCATACGCAGGTCATCGCCTCCAATTTCTCGATGCAGAGTGCTCCTGCCTCTACGGCGTTAATCATACCTTGGTCTTCGGACACAGGGATGAAGGCACCGCTCAATCCACCCACGTAAGAAGAGGCCATGATGCCGCCCTTCTTCACTTGGTCGTTGAGCAAGGCAAGTGCGGCTGTGGTTCCAGGGGCACCTGCGTGCTCCAGACCGATAAGCTCCAAAATGTCTGCCACGCTATCGCCGATAGCTGGAGTAGGGGCCAATGAAAGGTCAATGATGCCGAATGGTACACCAAGACGGCGGGACGCTTCCTTGGCAACCAACTGTCCTACACGGGTAATCTTGAAGGCGGTTCGCTTGATGGTTTCGCAGAGCACCTCGAAGCTTGCTCCCTTCACGCTCTCCAAGGCATACTTTACTACGCCCGGACCGCTGACCCCCACACTAATCACGGCATCGGCCTCAGAGACACCATGGAAGGCTCCAGCCATAAATGGGTTGTCGTCTGGTGCATTGCAGAGTACCACAAGTTTTGCGCAACCTAGCGAGCCGTTGTCTTTGGTAGCTTCGGCTGTATCTTTAACGATTTCGCCCATCAACTTCACTGCGTCCATATTGATGCCCGTCTTGGTGCTTCCCACGTTGACGGAGCTACAGATAAAGTCTGTCTGCGCCATTGCTTGTGGAATGGAGCGGATGAGCAGTTCGTCGCTCTTGCTCATGCCTTTCGAAACGATGGCGGAATAACCACCCAGGAAGTTCACACCTAATTCTTTGGCGCATTTGTCGAGTGTCTTGGCAATCTTCACGTAGTCGTCTGTGGTTTTGCAAGCAGAGCCACCTACCAAGGCGATAGGGGTGATGGAGATGCGCTTGTTGACGATAGGCACGCCGAATTCCTTGGAGATTTCCTCGCCAGTCTTCACCAAGTTTTTGGCGAGGCGAGTGATTTTATTGTAGATGTTCTGACAGAGCTGGTCGAGGTCGGCGGTGGCGCAATCCAACAGGTTGATACCCATGGTGATGGTGCGCACGTCGAAGTTTTCCTGCTCAATCATCTTGTTGGTTTCGATAACCTCAGATATATTGATCATATTCCTAATGCTAATTTTAAAATGATTACTAAGATGCGGCTCGTCCTCAAAGGATGGCTCATCGTGAAAGAATGAGTTAGATGCGGTGCATCATGTCGAAGATTTCCTCGCGTTGGCATTTCACCTGTACGCCCATTCCCTTGCCGAGCTCAGAGAGTTCGTCGGCAACAGTCTCGAAAGATGCTTTCATCTTACCCATGTCGACGATCATCATCATGTTGAAGTACTCCTGTACGATGGTCTGAGAGATGTCGAGGATGTTGATGTCGTTCTCTGCCAAATAGGTACAAACCTTGGCGATGATACCGATGGTATCCTTGCCCACTACTGTAATAATCGTTCTGTTCATGTAATAATTTCTTTTAAATGGAATGTTTGATGGCGCAAAAGTACAACTATTTTGCTAAACTACCAAATAAAAAGACAGAAAACTTGTAAAATGACTGTCATTTTGCAAGTTTTCTGTCTTCTCACTCTGTAAAAGCTAAAATAAATAGTAGCTTACTTGATTCCTCTCTCGTTGAGAGCCTTGGAGTACTTGGCTGCGTTTTGCAGATGCTCCTCGTATGTTCTTGCGAAATTGTGGGTTCCGCTGAAGTCTTCCTTGGCACACATATAGAGGTAGTCGTGCTGGATGTGATTGAGCACGGCGTCGATGCCTGCTACCGATGGTATGCGGATAGGACCGGGTGGCAATCCAGGATTCTTGTATGTGTTGTATGGACTCTTGATATACAAGAGGTTGTTGTAGATGCGCTTCAAGTCAAATCTCTTCCAGGCAAACTTAATGGTTGGGTCTGCTTGCAAAGGCATTCCTTGTGGATATTCGGCGTTGCGCAGCATCAGTCGGTTGTAATACATGCCGGCTATCATAGGCTTTTCGCTGTTGTTGGCTGTTTCTTCATCCACGATGCTCGCCATAGTGATGACCTCGTTTGGAGTGAGGTGCATAGCCTTGGCTTTCTGCGTGCGCTCGAAGTTCCAGAATTTGTCGCTCTCTTTCTTCATGCGTTGAAGGAACTTGTCGATGGATATGTTCCAGTAGATGTCGTATGTGTTAGGGATGAACATGCAGGCGATAGTGGCAGTGTCGTATCCCAGTTTTTCGCAAGTTGCTTCGTCGGTGAGTGCTTTCTCGATTTCTGTGCTGTCTAGCATGAGCTTCTTGCTCAGTTCTGCCGCCAGCTTGTCGATGGTGCGTACGGATGGTACGGTAAGGTTCACAGGCTCCTGGAGTCCGTTTTTCATGTGTCGCCATACCTTGAGAGCTCCATCGCCTGGATGAATGGCATATCTACCTGTGCGGATGTGCTCTGCGTAGCCCGAGTGGTGGGTCAAGGTGCGGAATGCCTGCATTGGGATGCTCTTGGCGAAAGGTTCCACCTTATTATATACCGAATCGATGTTATCGTCGGTGTCGATATATACATACTGCGTCTTGCTGCTTTTCGAGAATGATGAGAAGCAGTAGAGGTAACCTGTAATGGCGATGACGAGCACGCAGCCCACTGCACCATAGAGGTAAAACTTAGAAGATGTTTTTTTCTTCATGTTTGTTATTTGTTGTTATTATTTCTTGTTCTCTTTTTTCTTTAATGGTGCAAAAGTACTGCAAAAATGCCAAATAGCAAAGCCTTCCCAATTAAAATAGGTTAATTATAGTATTCTTCTTTCGTGGTATTTGGTTTTTCACTATCTTTGCAGATGTTTTGGAAAGATAATGTCCAGGATGAGCCCATAAATGGTCATCGAAAATTCTGAATAAGTCTTTAGAATATTATAATATTGCGATTATGAAAATGAAATTTACGATAGCATATAAGGCGGAATGGGGTGAGACGTTGCATGCCGACATCACATTCTTTGCTCGTGATGGCAAACGAGAGAACTTAGATGTGGCACTGAGTACCACCGATGGTTACCATTGGATAGCCGAAACTCATACCCGCGAGAATCGTTACCATCCTTTTGTGGTGATTGCCTATTATTATAAGGTGGTGGATGACAACGGAAAGGTGGTGCGTAGGGAATCAACCACGTCACCTCGTGCGTATGTCTATGATGCCAGCAAGAATTACATATTCCCGGACTTTTGGTTGGATGATGAGAACCTGATGACAGGGGGAGTCGTCAACTATACCTCCCCTGTGGCATGGACCGGTGGGGAGGCCACCCAACTGCCGCTTTTCTCACAGACTATCATCTTTAAAGTGTTTGCACCCCACTTGCATAAGGGAGAGGCAGTGGCGCTGCTCGGCAACCATCCTACCTTGGGCGAATGGAATGTAGAGCATTATCTACCTATGATCCAACAGGGCAAACACGAGTGGGTACTCTCAGTAAATGTGCAAGCCTTGGAGGCTCCGCTGGAGTACAAGTATGTGGTGGTGGATGCCGATACTCATCAGTTCAAGAGATGGGAATATGGTGCGAATCGAACGATGGGCACGGGCTTGGCTTACGGGCACGAGGAGAATTCTCCTGTCTCTGCTTATAGAGCTGATGCACCAGAAGAACCTCGACTTTACGACAAAGATGTATGTGTGCTCCATGGTGGTGAATTCCGCACGAAGAAGATGGCTCCGCACGCACAATTCAATTACGAAACATATATCTTCGATTTGGATGGCACCCTTCTCTCAACCCTCGACGATTTGGCTGCTAGCTGCAATTATGCCCTCAGAACCAACGGTATGCCGGAGCGTACCATCGAAGAGGTTCGCCGATTTGTGGGAAACGGCGTGAAGAAACTGATGGAACGTGCCATTCCCGACGGCTTGGAGAATGAGAAGTTTGATAAAACCTACGCCGACTTTCGCCAGCACTATATGAAGCACAATTTAGATACGACCCAACCTTATCCAGGTGTGATGGAGATGCTCCAGGAATTAAAAGACCGAGGCAAGAACATTGCTGTGGTGAGCAATAAGTTTTATGCTGCCACTCAAGCTCTCTGTAAGCATTTCTTTGGTGACTTGGTGGATGTTGCCATCGGCGAGCGAGAGGACATTCGGAAAAAGCCTGCTCCCGACACGGTGGACGAGGCCTTGCGACAAATGAATGCCGACCGAGAGAGCGCGGTCTATATAGGCGACAGCGACGTAGATGTGATGACCGCCAAGAACAGTGGGATGCCTTGCATCAGTGTGCTTTGGGGATTCCGAGACTTAGACTTCCTCATCGACCATGGGGCTAGGATATTTGTAACTTCACCCCTGCAAATCATGTAGCAGGGGTGAAGCTGATATATTTGAATTTGCAAATGCATCACAAAGCGCAAATGAGTAAGAGAATCCAGAGAAAGCAAACGAAGCCAGCGGATGCAAATAAAGACAGAGGATGCGAATGAAACCAAAGGATACAAATGCTTTACACCCCGTGCTCTTCAACAAATTTGAAAACTTCATCTTTGTATGATTCAGAGATGGGAACGGCCAGATTGCCATAGATGATCTTCATTCTTTCGATGGTGTCGAACTTGGTCAAGTTGGCAAGGAAGGAACGATGCACTCGTTTGAACTTTTCCTTAGGCAATTTGTCTTCCAGTTTCTTAAGATTACCCAGTGTCATTACCGTTTTCCCGTCTTCCAAGTGGAACTTGATGTAATCTTTCAGACATTCCACGAATAGAATCTTGCTGAATGGAATGCGAATGTATTTATAGTCGCTTTTGACAACGAGAAATTCATCGCGTTTGATGGGATTATACTGGTCGTCTTGCATATATCTGTTGAATACCTTTTCGCAAGTTCTCATGAAATCTTCATGCTTGATAGGCTTGAGCAGGTAGTCGAAGGCATCAACCTTGTATGCCTCGATGGCATATTCTTTAAATGCGGTGGTGAAGATGATCTTTACGTTCTTAGGGACGACTTTGGCAAACTCTAGTCCGCTTATTTGCTGCATGTGAATGGCAAGGAAGAGAACATCGAGGTGATTGTGACGGATGCCGTCCACAGCCTCGATGGGGCTAGGGTAGGCACCTATCAGATTGAGGGTTGGAGTCTCCTGTACGTAATTTTTCAGCAATTCCAAAGCCTCAAGGTCTTCGTCTATGATAGCACAATTTAAAATCATGTGAATTCTTAGTTTTGTTAATTTCTATTTTCGCTTTGTTTGGTATAACGATATTTTTTTTCTAATATTGTATCCTATGAGGATTTTTTTGCAAAAATCTTATTTTTCTTCTTTTTACCTTAAATTTGTTTAATCGATTTGGCGGTTTAGCGGAAAAACAGTAACTTTGGGGATTGAATAGAGCGATTGCCAGTTCTTGGCAAAACAATAATAGAGAATAATCAAAATGAAATATAAGAATATCAGACCAATAAAGATTACTTCAAGAGACAATTGTCTGCTCACTGGCAAGCAGGTGATGCTTGCTTTAATGCTTGCATTTTCACCGTTGGCGGTATCCGCACAAAAGATTTCGCTAGGTAGCTGCACGACCAAAGATGGGGGACAGTACAAAGGCGAGATGGTCGGCGGAAAGCCACAAGGCAAGGGAACTACTGTCTATTCCAATGGCGACACCTATGAAGGCGCATACCTAAAGGGCAAACGCAGTGGATATGGTGTCTATACTTTCTCGGACGGCGAACGATACGAGGGGCAGTGGATGCAAGACCAGCAGCATGGCAAGGGCACGTATTATTTCCAAAACAATAATAAATATGTGGGACTTTGGTTCCGCGACTTCCAGCACGGTCATGGAGTTATGTATTATTATAATGGTGATAAATATGATGGCGATTGGTACAAAGACAAGCGCCAAGGTCGTGGTACCTACATTTATTCCAACGGTGCCATTTACAAGGGGCAATGGATGAATGACATGAAGAATGGAAATGGGTTCTTCGACTGGGGGGATGGAACGACTTACGATGGACAGTGGGTCGATAACCAACGCTCAGGAAAGGGTACCTTTAAGTATGCAGATGGCGATGTTTATGTGGGCGATTGGAAGGATGACATCCAGGACGGAAAAGGCATCTATAAATTCCATAATGGAGACATTTACGAAGGTGACTATCAGCAAGGTGAACGTACAGGCGAGGGTATCTTCCGCTCAGCGAACGGATCAAAATATACAGGTCAGTTCCTCGATGGACAACGCTCGGGACAAGGTACATTCGTTTGGAAGAATGGCGACATCTATGTGGGCACCTGGAAAGATGACCTACAGAACGGTCGAGGAAAATTGACAAAGAAAGATGGCGACATCTATGAAGGTGAATTTAAAAACGGCTTTGTAGATGGCAATGTTGTTATCCACTATGCCAATGGCAATCGTTTCAAGGGCATTTATCGCAATGGAAAACGAGAAGGATTCTGCATTGAGGAAAACAAGGACGGCAAACGCTTTGAGGGTACTTATCGCAAGGATGCCCGAGATGGAAGATTTGTTGAGAAAGACCGTGATGGACAAATCACAGCCAAAGGTGTTTACGAAAACGGTAAGCGTTTCGAAGACTAAGACGGAATCCACAAAACATACAAGCAACATTTAATATAATTGTAAACAACTCAATTGTAAATAGATAGTAAGACAATGATAATTGATACATTAGACAATTTAGAGAGATACATATCTCTCAATCCTCTCTTTGAGGACATCGTGAAGTTCCTCAAGGAGAACGACCTTTCTGCTCTCTCTGTGGGTAAGCATCCCATCAAGGGTAGTGACCTTTTTCTCAATGTAGCTGTGGCTACAGGCAAGTCTGAGGACGAGGCTGTGATAGAGACTCATCGCAAGATGATAGATATCCAGATTCCTCTTAACATCGAGGAAACCTATGGATATACCCCATTGGGAGATCTTCCAGCCTTGGAGTATAATGAGGAGAAGGACATCACGAAGTATCCTGGAGTAAAGGCTCAGACTCTCGTGACTTGCAAACCTGGACAGTTTGCCATCTTCTTTCCTGAGGATGGACACCAGCCATGCATTGCAAATGGAGAAATCAGAAAGGCCATCTTTAAGGTCAAGGCATAAGTTCTAACCATGGTTTGTCATTGTTGCAAGCCACGGCTTATCAACTTATAACTTATCAGCCTTATTCGCAGAGCGTGGACTATGCCATGCTTTCTGCGGAGCATACACCTTTCGAAATAATAATAATCTTCTAAAATCATGATATATGGCAACAGAAAAGAAAACTTCAGCTAAGAAGACAACAGCCACCCGTACTACAGGCAAGAAAGCCACGGCTAAAAGTAGTGTCAAGAAAACCACAAAGGCTGCTGCCCCCAAACATATAGGAATCGTGAAGAACGACCCTTATCTGGCGGACTATGAGCCAGCCATTGTAGGCAGACATGAGCATGCGCTTTGGAAAATAAACCAGCTTACCCATAATGGGAAGATTACGCTTAGCGATTTTGCGAATGGTTACGAGTACTTCGGCTTGCACAAGACGGACAAGTGCTGGGTGTTCCGTGAGTGGGCACCTAATGCCACAGATATCTATCTCATCGGTGATTTCAACGATTGGAAGGAAACCCCTAAGTATCGTGCCAAGAGGATCAAGGGTACGGGCAATTGGGAGCTGAAACTCCCAATCAAGGCGATGAAGCATGGAGACCTTTTTAAAATGAAGGTTCATTGGGATGGAGGAGAAGGTGAGCGTATTCCTGCCTGGGCCACTCGCGTGGTGCAAGATGAGCAAACCAAGATATTCTCTGCACAGGTTTGGAACCCCGTTCCATACAAATGGAAGAAAAAGACTTTCCGTCCGAACACATCGCCGCTTCTCATCTACGAGTGCCATATCGGTATGGGGCAAGATGCCGAGAAGGTGGGTACCTACACTGAGTTTAAGGAGAATGTGTTGCCACGTATCATAGCGGATGGTTATAATTGCATTCAGGTGATGGCTATACAGGAGCACCCTTATTATGGTTCCTTCGGTTATCATGTGAGTAGTTTCTTTGCGCCAAGCAGTCGATTCGGTACCCCAGAGGAACTGAAGGACCTCATCGATACAGCCCATCAGAATGGTATCGCCGTCATCATGGACATCGTTCATTCGCATGCCGTGAAGAACGAGGTGGAGGGCCTTGGCAATCTTGCAGGCGATCCTAACCAGTACTTCTATCCTGGCGACCGCCATGAGCATCCGGCATGGGACAGTCTTTGCTTCGACTATGGCAAGGACGAGGTGATACATTTCTTGCTGAGCAACTGCAAGTATTGGCTCAATGAGTTTCACTTCGATGGCTTCCGTTTCGACGGCGTAACCTCTATGCTTTATTACAGTCATGGATTGGGCGAGGCATTCACCAACTATAGCGACTATTTCAACGGGCATGAGGATGACAATGCCATTTGCTATCTTACCCTCGCCAACTGCTTGATTCATGAGGTGGACAAACATGCCATCACCATCGCCGAGGAGGTGAGTGGAATGCCCGGACTGGCTGCCAAGTTTACGGATGGTGGCTATGGCTTCGACTATCGAATGGCTATGAATATTCCAGACTATTGGATAAAGACCATCAAAGAGCTGAGGGATGAGGATTGGAAACCATCCAGCATCTTCTGGGAAGTGAAGAACCGACGCGCCGACGAGAAGACCATCTCTTATTGCGAGAGTCACGACCAGGCATTGGTGGGCGACAAGACCATCATCTTCCGTCTCATTGATGCCGATATGTATTGGCACTTCAAAAAGGGAGACGAGAACGACATGGTGCATAGAGGCATCGCCCTGCACAAGATGATACGTCTCGCCACGGCATCCACCATCAACGGTGGTTACCTCAACTTCATGGGCAATGAGTTCGGTCATCCAGAGTGGATAGACTTCCCACGTGAGGGTAACGGATGGAGTTACAAGTATGCCCGTCGTCAATGGAACTTGGTAGATAACCACGACTTGTGCTACCATTACCTCGGCGACTTCGACAAGGAAATGCTCAAGACCATCAAGAGCGAAAAGAACTTTAACAAGACACCAGTTACAGAGATTTGGCATAACGATGGTGACCAGGTGCTCGCATATATGCGTGGCGACTTGCTCTTCGTCTTCAATTTTTCGCCTACACGTTCTTTCACCGACTACGGCTTCCTCGTTCCTACGGGAGCTTACAGCGTAGTGCTTGATACCGATAACAAGGCATTCGGTGGAAACGGGTTGAACGATGATACGATGACACATGTCACCACCTACGACCCTGTCTATGTGAACGACCGCAAGGAGTGGTTGAAACTCTACTTGCCAGCTCGTTCAGCACTGGTGCTCAAGAAAAATTAGATATAGAAATATGGGTAACAAAAGAAATAGCACGGCGAAGATGCGCTTCGCCTGTGCTATCATTTTTTTAGTTTTCAGTTATACTTACCTGGCTTGTTACCAGGCTGACATCTTGGCAGTGGCGCAGCACATACTGTCTGGAGGAATGACGGATTTCTACTATACGTTGTCGCCTCTGCTTATTACTTTGGTATGTATCCTGCTTCAGGGAGGAGCCTATGCTGTGACGCGTGTAAAACGCCGTTTTCATGGGCTTACCTATTTCCCTTCCTTTCTCTTGTTGGCATTGATTACCGACGTACCTAACGACGTGGATGTAAACATCTCCTTGGGTTGGTGGTGGCTTATCTTGCCATTGAGCCTGATTCTTTGGGGTGCAGCGATGTGGATAGTTCGCCAGTTGGAGCCTTTGGAGCAAGAACCTCATAGCTTCGGTTGGTTCTCGCGATATTCATGGCTCAACATCTTCCAATTGTTGGTGATGGCTGTGGCGGTATTGTTTATTTCCAATAACGACCGTCTCTTCCATGAGCGAATGAGGATGGAACATCTGATGAAAGAGAAGCAATATGAGCAGGCATTGAAAGTAGGGGAGAAATCCTTGCAGACAGACTCCTCGCTCACGATGTTGCGTATCGCTTGCCTTAACGAGACAGGCGAAATGGGCAGTCGTCTATTCACATATCCATTGGTTGGTGGTAGCAAGGCCATGTTCCCTGACAGCGTGACGGTGAAGGCGTTGATGTGGAAGGCTCCGCTGTGGATGCAAAAGCCATCTGCTTGGATGCAGAAACATCATTTGAAATACAAGATACCGGCAGACTATCAGCTCTGCGCACTCTTGTTGGATCGCAAGTTGGATGATTTCGTCAAGTTGGTGGGCAAATATTATAAGTTAACATCGGGTAAGTTGCCTACACATTACAAGGAGGCTCTCGTGCTCTATTGTCATCATCGCAGTCATCCACTCTTCGTATATCATGAGAATGTGATGGATGCCGACTTCGCCGATTATCAGGCGATGGAACGCAAATATAGTAACCCTGTGGAGCGACAGTCGGCTTTGCGCGACACTTACAGCAATACTTATTGGTATTATTATCAGTATGGAAGTAAATAAAGTATATTCACATAAGCTAGTATGGCGAACTTTAATTGCAGTGTTCTGCCTCGTTCTTTCTTTTCCTGCCTGTGCGCAAAAGAAAGAAATCCAGACTGCCAAGGACCAAGTGAAATCTGGCAAGAACTTGGAACAAGCCCAAGCTAGTATGGAAAAATTACTGGCAGACTCTACGATGCGAGGCAACAAGAAGATATGGGCCATCTATTTTGATGCAGTGAAGAAGCAATACGAGCTAGGAAATGAGAAGTTGTACCTCAGACAGGAATACGACACAACCAAGCTCTTTAACCTCGCCAGACAGCTCTTTGTGGTAGCCCAACAGCTTGATTCTGTAGAGATGTTGCCTGGCAAAAAGGGGAAAGTCGTCATGGAATTTCGCAAATCGCATGCAGAGTATCTTTCCCATATTCGCTCCAACCTCTACAATGGAGGTCTTTGGTTTGTCAGAAAGCAGAACTATGCCGAAGCTTACAAGCTCTTCGATTGCTATATAGGGTGTGCAAGCCAACCGATGTTCTTGCAGTATGACTATAGCCAAAAAGACAAGTTCTTGCCTACAGCAGCTTACTATGCTGTGTATGCAGGCTATAAGATGAAGGATACCAAGGCGACGCTTCACCATTCCTATGAGGCATTGAAGGACTCCCTGCACTACAACTATATGTTGCAATATTTGGCGGAGACCTATAAGCTGGAAGGAGATACAGTGCGCTATGTAGCCTCCTTGAAGGAAGGATTCAGAAGAGTGCCTCGTTTCCCATACTTCTTCCCACGTCTGGTTGAGCATTATGTGGATAACAATCAATTGGATTCCGCTATGCTGGTAGTGGATGAGGCGCTGAAGGTGAAACCTGATAGCGATGTTTATCTTGCCGCCAAGTCGAGCATACTGCTGGAGCAAGGCAAACTTGCTGATTGCATTGCCGTGAGCGACGAGGCGATAGCTGTCAATCCGGATTTGCCTGACCCTTACTATAATGCTGGTATCTGTTTCTTCAATATGGCTATCGAGGATGACAAGAACTCTCAGCAATCTCGGAAAGTAAGGGAGAAAACGGAAGCTAACTATAAGAAAGCTCTACCTTATTTGGTGCGTTATAGAGAGCTGGAACCTGAGAGTCAAGCGAAATGGGCATTCCCGCTCTATACCATTTACTTGAATCTTAATATGGGAAAAGAGTTTGATGAGATTGACAAAATCATGAAGAAGATGAAACTGACTTCTCAGTGATATATAATCAAATATGCAGTCAGTAATCTCTGTGACATAAAGTTATAATGTGACATTAAGTTATCATGTGAAACAGAGATGTTGTATTACTGTAAAGAACCGTATAGAATAAAGAACGAATGTTAGATAGAATATTGGATAAGTTGGGCATTCAGCTCAATAACATGCAGCAAGACACATTGGATGCCGTGCTGCACAGCGATAAGGATGTGGTGGTGCTTTCGCCTACCGGCAGTGGCAAGACATTGGCTTACTTGTTGCCGCTCTCACAATTGGTGAATTCAGAAGACGATGAGCCACAGGCTGTTGTAGTTACGCCGGGGCGAGAGTTGGCTTTGCAGTCGGCTTCCGTGCTCAAGAACATGGGCAGCGGTCTTCGGGCGATGGCTTGTTATGGTGGTCGAGCCACTATGGACGAGCATCGTGTGATGAAGCAAGTTCGTCCGCAGATAGTATTTGGAACCCCAGGGCGACTCAACGACCATTTGGACAAAGGTAATCTGAACCCATATCACATCAAATACTTGGTTATCGACGAGTTTGACAAGTGCTTGGAGATGGGATTCCAGGATGAGATGAACCGACTCATTAAGTCGCTCCCAGGCCTGCGCCGTCATTTCTTGCTTTCTGCCACCGAGGCGGAGGAAATCCCTCGCTTTGTCCACATGGGCAGAGTAGATAAGATAGATTATCGCATGGATGAGGAGCAAGTGCCAGAGCGTGTACATATATATAAGGTGGAAAGTCCGGTAAAAGATAAATTGGAGAGTTTGGCTCTTTTGCTTCGTAGCTTGGGCGACCAGAGCACCATCGTTTTTCTGAACTACCGGGACAGTGTGGAGCGCACCAACAAGTATTTGGTGGAGCATGGTTTCTCCACTTCTTTCTTCCATGGAGGTCTGGAGCAGAAAGAGCGCGAGGCTGCTCTCTATCGTTTCAGCAATGGCAGTGCCAACATCTTGGTGAGCACCGACCTTGCCTCTCGTGGTCTTGATATTCCAGACATAGACAACATTGTACACTATCACATGCCAGAGAGTGAAGATGGATATATCCATCGCGTGGGACGTACTGCTCGTTGGGAAGCTCAGGGCAGGGCATTTTTCTTGTTAGGTCCTGAAGAGCACATTCCAGAATACGTGGATGCTGATGTCGAGGATTACGAGATGCCTTCAGAAGACGAACTTCCTGCTCCAGCCAAACCAAAGATGGCTACTATATATATAGGTAAGGGAAAGAAGGACAAGATTAGCAAAGGCGACATCCTTGGCTTCCTGTGTAAGAAGGGAGGCTTGCAATCTTCCGAAATCGGAAAGATTGATGTGAACGATCGCTATGCCTATGCCGCCATCGCCCGCCCGAAACTGCGTAGTGTGCTCAATCAGGTCAGGGGCGAGAAAATCAAAGGAGTGAAGACCATCGTAGAAGAAGTGAGATGATTCATGTAAAACAGCATAAATATGCAGTTTATATGTTAAAATCGCTGACAAAGTGAAAGAAATCTGCGCAAAACACTAAAAATGTGCAGAAAAATTTGGTGGTTTCAAATAAAAAGTGTAATTTCGCAACCGTAAAGCCACCCTAATGGTTTACTCATTATCCATTAAGGGTGGATTGTGTATGTATTTCTCCTGCTAGCAGGGGTATAATACCGTAAAAAACTTAAATAATTATACAAAGATGAAGAAGTACAATTTTAACGCAGGTCCATCAATGCTTCCACGCGAAGTGATTGAGAACACAGCAAAGCAGATTTTGGATTTTAATGGTTCAGGTCTTTCATTGATGGAAATCAGCCACCGTGCTAAGGATTTCCAGCCAGTAGTTGATGAGGCTGTCTCCTTGTTCAAGGAGCTTCTTGACATTCCTGATGGTTACTCCGTAATCTTCCTTGGTGGTGGTGCGTCCTTGCAGTTTATGCAGATTCCTGCCAACTTCCTCATCAAGAAGGCTGCCTACATTAATTCTGGCACTTGGGCTAAGAAGGCTATGAAAGAGGCGAAGCATTTTGGTGAGGTCGTGGAGATCGCATCATCGTCCGACGCCAACTACACATTCTATCCTCAGGTTCCTAACCACGTGCCAGATGATGTAGATTACTTGCACTTGACAAGCAACAATACTATCTACGGCACTGAGCTTCGTGTGGATCCAGACGTAAATGTTCCATTGGTTTCAGATATGTCTTCCGATATCATGAGCCGTCCTGTAGATGTTTCTAAATATACTGCCATCTATGCTGGCGCACAGAAAAACCTCTCTATGGCAGGTGTCACCGTCATTATCGTGAAGGATGATATGCTCGGCAAGGCTCCTCGCGAGATTCCTACAATGCTCGACTATCGCACACACGTGGAGAAAGGTAGTATGTTCAATACTCCTCCTGTGGTTCCGATCTATACTTTGATGGAGAATCTCCGCTGGTTGAAGGCTCACGGTGGTGTCGAAGCTGCTGACAAGCGTGCTCACGAGCGTGCAGAGGTGCTCTATGCAGAGATTGACCGCAACAAGCTCTTCAGAGGCACCGTAGAGGAGGCATCTCGCTCACTGATGAACATCTGCTTCGTGATGAACGATGAATATAAAGAGCTTGAAAAGCCATTCCTCGATTTCGCTACCGAGCGTGGTATGGTGGGTGTCAAGGGTCACCGCTCAGTGGGTGGCTTCCGTGCTAGCTGCTATAATGCACAGACCATGGAGGGTGTTCAGGCTCTCGTCAAGGCTATGCAGGACTTCGAGGCACAACACTAATTGTTAAAGAAATAGCATCTTCTCTTCGGATATCGCCATGACTCGTTACATCCAGCTTTGGCGGTATCATTTAAAGAAGTATTAAAACTTATACGGTAATAGAATATGAAAGTATTAGTTGCAACCGAAAAGCCTTTTGCAGCAGCTGCTGTAGAGGGTATCAAAAAAGAAATTGAGGGAGCAGGCAACGAATTGGTCTTGCTCGAAAAATATACAGAGAAAGCACAGCTTCTCGATGCAGTGAAGGATGTCGATGCAATGATTATTCGCTCCGACAAGGCTGATGCCGAGGTGCTCGATGCAGCGAAGAATCTGAAGATTATCGTTCGTGCCGGTGCCGGTTACGATAATATCGACCTAGCTGCCGCTACAGCTCACCATGTGGTGGCTGAGAATACTCCAGGTCAGAACTCAAATGCCGTTGCCGAGTTGGTTTTCGGTTTGTTGGTTTTCGCCGTTCGTAATTTCTACAATGGCAAGGCTGGTTCTGAGTTGAAAGGCAAAAAGTTGGGTATTCTCGCATTTGGCAACGTGGGGCGCAATGTGGCTCGCATCGCCAAGGGATTTGGTATGGAAGTTTCTGCTTACGATGCTTTCTGCCCTGCAGATGTAATCGAGGCTGCTGGAGTACATGCTTGCAAGAGTCAAGACGAGTTGTTCCAGACCAATGACATTGTGTCTCTCCACATTCCAGCAACTCCAGAGACCATCAAGAGCATCGACTACAAGACTGTGAATCAGTTGCCAAAGGGTGGCATCCTCATTAATACAGCCCGCAAGGAAGTCATCAATGAGCCTGAGCTTCTCAAGCTGCTAGCAGACCGTGAGGACTTGAAGTTCATCACCGACATCAAGCCTGATGCCGATGCCGACTTCGCTAAGTTCGAAGGTCGTTATTTCTCTACCCCAAAGAAGATGGGCGCGCAGACTGCCGAAGCTAACATCAATGCTGGTATCGCAGCCGCTAAGCAGATTAACGCCTTCTTCAAGGACGGCTGTACCAAATTCCAGGTAAATAAGTAATCGACATAATAGTAGAAGCTCATGAAGGGTACTGGCTATAAAAGTGCTCTTCGTGAGCTTTTTTGTCTTTTGACTAATATCTTCGTCTTTAATTTTGTCCTTTAAATTCATATCATTATGGCAATAGTAAAACCCTTCAAGGGCATTCGCCCTCCCAAAGACCTCGTAGTGCAGGTGGAGTCTCGTCCTTACGACGTGCTCGATTCCGAGGAAGCTCGTGCCGAGGCAGGCGACAACGAGAAGAGCCTTTATCATATCATCAAGCCGGAAATCAACTTCGAGCCTGGTACTTCGGAATACGACCCTCGTGTCTATGAGAGTGCCGCCGAGAACTTCCAAAAGTTCCAGGACAACGGTTGGTTGAAGCAGGATGACAAGGAACAATATTACATCTATGCCCAGACCATGAACGGCAAGACGCAGTATGGTCTGGTTGTGGGTGCATACGTCAACGACTATATGACGGGTGTCATCAAGAAACATGAGCTGACCCGTCGCGACAAGGAGGAAGACCGCATGAAGCACGTGCGTGTTTGTAATGCCAATATCGAGCCTGTCTTTTTTGCTTACCCCGACAACGCTGTGCTCAATGAGATTTTGATGCGCTATGCTGCCACTGAACCTGAGTATGATTTCATCGCTCCAATCGATGGTTTCCGCCATCAGTTTTGGGTGGTGAGCGACGACAAAGACATCGATACTATCACAGCCGAGTTTGCCAAGATGCCTAGCCTCTATATCGCCGATGGTCATCATCGTTCGGCTGCGGCAGCTTTGGTGGGGGCAGAGAAAGCAAAGCAGAATCCTCACCATACCGGCAAGGAAGAGTATAATTACTTCATGGCAGTTTGTTTCCAGGCCAGCCAGCTTACCATTCTCGATTACAACCGTGTGGTGAAGGACTTGAATGGCTTGACTTCGGATCAGTTCCTCGATGCCTTGACCAAGAACTTCGAGGTCATAGAGATAGATGCCATCAATGTAAACGTGTCTGGAGATGAAGAGGGTATCCCTTGCTATGAGAAGATGTCGATAGAGGAGGCTACGGCGAAGTTCGGCTTGGATGTCTTGAAGCCTGCAGCCCTCCATTCCTTCCTTCTCTATCTCGATGGCAAGTGGTACGGTTTGTTCGCCAAGCCAGGCACTTATGATGACAGCGACCCTATCGGCGTGCTCGACGTTGACATCTCCTCTCGCTTGATACTCGACGAAATTTTGGGCATCAAGGACTTGCGCAGCGATAAGCGCATCGACTTTGTGGGAGGCTTGCGTGGTCTCGGCGAGTTGAAGCGACGTGTCGATAGTGGGGAGATGAAGATGGCGTTGGCGCTTCATCCTGTCACCATGCAGCAGATTATGGATATTGCAGACAGTGGTAAGATTATGCCGCCGAAGGCTACTTGGTTTGAACCTAAGCTGCGCAGCGGACTGATTATTCACAAATTGGATTAAATGTTTAAAAGATATAGAAAGTTGAGGTATCAACTTAAAGTATGATAGACGAGTTTAAGACTATAACCGATACAGTAGGCGAGGGATATTACACCGAGAAGCGGAGTAAGTTTCTCGCCTTTGCTCACCACGTCACGAGTGTTGACGAGGTGAAGGAGATTATTGCCGGGTATCGTAAGAAATATTACGATGCCCGACATTGTTGTTACGCCTATATGCTAGGACCTGAGCGCACGGAGTTTCGTGCCAACGATGATGGTGAGCCTTCCTCTACGGCTGGCAAGCCCATCCTTGGACAGATAACGAAGGCGGAGCTGACCGATATTCTCATCGTGGTTATTCGATATTTCGGGGGCGTGAAATTGGGCACCAGTGGACTCATCGTAGCCTATCGAGAGGCTGCCATCGACGCACTGACTCATTGTGAGGTAGTGACTCAGCAGGTGGAGGAAATCGTAACTTACGATTTCACTTATCCGATGATGAATGACGTGATGAGGATTGTCAAGGAAATGAACCCTCGCATTATCGACCAAACTTTCGATAACACGTGCTCCATCAAGCTCTCGATTCGTAAGAGTGAGGCAGAACAGCTTCGGTCAAGGCTCAAGAAACTTTCCTTCGAATAAATATGTTCATCGGAATATAGTCGGAACTTAGACAGAATAAGTTCCGATTGTATTCGTTTTTATTTTGATTTAGTTCCGACTATATTCCGATTTAGTTCCGATGATTATTTTTCTTCCAATTCTTTTTGCAATCGGATGATTTCGTCTCTATATTGCGCTGCTTGCATAAAGTCGAGATCCTTGGCGGCTTGTTTCATCAGGGCAGTCGTGTTGGCGATACTCTTCTCCAGTTCCTCCTTGCTCATGCTGCGCACGATAGGGTCGGCAACCATGGTGGCAGTATCAGGCTCGATGTAGATTCTCTGCTTCGAGCCTTCTGCACCCTCAATGTTTCTGAAGGCAGCGCTTCCTGCCACGGCTTTTGCCTTTGTAGCACCAAGGCTTGCTGCACCCGAGGTTGATGAGTCGTCCTTGCTGGTAGGCAGTGCCGAGGTGATGGCTTTCTGTATCTGCTTAGGCGTGATGCCGTGGTCGGCGTTGTATTTCAGCTGGATGGTGCGGCGGCGAGCCGTCTCGTCGATAGTCTTCTGCATACTGTCGGTGATGTTGTCTGCATACATGATGACCTTTCCGTTTACGTTTCTTGCCGCGCGTCCTGCCGTCTGTGTCAACGAGCGATGGCTTCGAAGGAATCCCTCCTTGTCGGCATCCAGAATGGCTACCAGAGAAACCTCTGGCAGGTCTAGACCCTCACGCAGCAGGTTTACACCCACCAAGACATCATATACACCAGCTCGCAAATCGTTCATAATCTTCACTCGGTCCAGGGTTGCCACATCGCTGTGTATATAGGCAGCCTTCACGTTATGGTTGAGCAGGAACTCGGTCAGCTCCTCAGCCATTCGTTTCGTCAGCGTGGTGATGAGTACTCGCTCGTTGCGGTGGGTACGGGTCAGAATCTCGTCGAGGAGGTCGTCTATTTGGTTCTCGCTTGGGCGAACCTCTATCTCTGGGTCGAGCAAACCGGTAGGGCGAATCAGCTGCTCCACCACTACGCCCTCGGCTTCTTTCAGTTCGTAGTCGGCAGGGGTGGCACTCACGTATATCGCCTGGTGAATCAGTTGATGGAATTCCTCGAATTTCAGAGGGCGGTTGTCGAATGCGGCGGGCAGTCGGAAGCCGTATTCCACCAAGTTTTGCTTGCGTGCCCGGTCGCCACCATACATGGCACCTATCTGCGGAATGCTCACATGGCTCTCATCTACTACCAGCAGGAAGTCTTTCGGGAAGAAGTCGAGCAAGCAGTATGGTCGTTCCCCTTCGTGTCGGCCATCGAAATATCTCGAATAGTTCTCGATGCCCGAGCAGTGACCCAGTTCCTTGATCATCTCCATGTCGTACTCCACACGTTCCTTGATGCGTTGCGCCTTGATGCCATCGCCGATGCTCTTGAAGTATTCCACTTGCTTCACGAGGTCGTCCTGTATCATTCTGATGGCATGCTCCTGCTGCTCTTTCGTGGTGACGAAGAGGTTGGCAGGGTAAATCTCGTAATCCTCGAAGGCGGCGAGGCGATGATAGGTGAGTGAATCCACTTCCTCGATGCAGTCTATCTCGTCGTCCCACCAAGTTACTCGCAGCACATTGTCGCTGTATGCCATGAATATATCCACAGTCTCACCCTTCACTCTGAAGTTGCCACGTTGCGGTGCGATGTCGTTGCGCACATAGAGGGCATCCACCAGTTTGCGCAAGAACTCGTTGCGGTCTATGTTTTGTCCCCGGCGAATCTTGATGATGTTCTCCTGCATCGCCACCGGTCCGCCCATGCCATAGATGCACGACACGGAAGATACCACGATGACATCCTTCCTGCCGGAGAGTAGGGCAGATACGGCGCCCAGTCGGAGCTTGTCTATCTCTTCGTTGATGGCGAGGTCTTTCTCGATGTATGTGTCTGTGGTCGGGAGGTAAGCTTCGGGCTGATAGTAGTCATAGTAAGAGACATAATACTCCACCGCGTTCTCCGGGAAGAATCCCTTCATCTCCTGGTAGAGCTGTGCGGCGAGCGTCTTGTTGTGGCTCAGGATGAGGGCGGGTTTTCCTACGTTTGCGATGACGTTGGCCACCGTGAAAGTCTTACCCGAGCCAGTCACTCCGAGCAACACTTGGGCTGGGTCACCCGCAAGCACGCCCTCAGTGAGTTGCTTGATGGCTTGTGGCTGATCGCCCGTTGGTTTGTATTGTGATGTGATTTTGAATTCCATATTTACTATTTTTGGTGCAAAAATACAAAAAAAATGGCAGTAATCGTTATAAAGATTAATTATTTGCGAAAAAATGTATTTTTTCTTTTGATAATAAGCAAATTATCCGTAACTTTGCATCCACAAAAGTAAAAATATGAAGAAATCAACACTAATCGCAGCTTGTGCGGCACTCTTGCTGTCCGGCTGTGCAAGCGAATATAATCAGGTCTATAAGTCGGCAACACCTACTTATAAATACGAGTATGCCAAGCAGTGTTTTGCTCAGGGCAAGTATTCTCGTGCCATTCCTTTGTTGCAGGAGGTAGTGACCATGAAGAAGGGTTCCACCGAGGGCGAGGAGTGTCTCTATATGTTGGCGATGGCAGAATATGGTCTGAAAGACTATGAGACTGCATCGGAATATTTCAAGAAGTATTTCACCACTTACCCTAAGGGACAGTATGCCGAAATGGCAAAGTACTTCGTGGGCGAGAGTCTCTATCAGAATGCTCCCGAGCCTCGTCTCGACCAGAGCACGACCTACACCGCCATCTCTTCTTTCCAGGAGTTCCTGGATCTTTATCCAGATGCTCGCCTCAAGGCGCAGGCTACCAATCGTCTGTTTACCTTGCAAGACATCTTGGTGGAAAAGGAGTATAAGAGCGCACGTTTGTATTACGACATGGGCACTTACTTCGGTAATTGCACCAATGGCGGAAACAACTACGAGGCTTGCATCGTGACGGCTCAGAACGCCCTCAAGGACTATCCTTACAGCAACAAGCGCGAGGAGTTCGCCACACTCATCATGAAGAGCAAGTTCGAGCTCGCCAAGATGAGTGTCGAGAGCAAGCAGCTGGAGCGTTTCCAGGATGCAGAGGATGAGTGCTATGGATTCATCAATGAGTATCCAGACTCCAAGGAGCGTGCCACCGCAGAAAAATACATCGAGAAATGCAAGGCTTTCGAGAAGGCGCATCCAGAGGATACCTTGGACAAGCTGGCAGGACAGAACTAAATCGCACTGCCTGTGCTGAACCATAGGCGGGAATAAAGAATAATAAGGTAAATATATATTATATAGTACTATAAATTATGGATTACAAGAAATCAAAAGCACCAGTTAACACAGTTACTCGTAACATCATGGATCTCTGTGATGAAACGCATAACATTTATGAAAGTGTTGCCATCATCGCCAAGCGAGCTAACCAGATTTCGCTTGAGATAAAGCAAGACTTGAGCAAGAAACTCGCTGAGTTTGCTTCTTACAACGATTCTTTGGAGGAGGTATTCGAGAACCGTGAGCAGATTGAGATCTCTCGCTTCTACGAGAAGTTGCCAAAGCCAACTTTGATCGCTACAGAGGAATTTATCGAGAAGAGCATCTACTGGCGTGACCCTAGCGTTACCGCTCAGCCTACAGATGATGATGACCTCTAAAAAAATACACATACACATATACTAATTCTGTAAGCGTATGATACAGCGTAAACAAAGCTTGTTTTTGCTCTTGGCTGTCGTGGCCTATGCGCTTTGTCTCTTCCTTCCCATAGCTGGAGTAACTCCAGCGGGTATGGGAGCCGAGAGCTTGGTGTATAATTTAGGTATGGTGGATGGAGACAAGGGACTTCAGTTCATGGAAGTATGCTTGCCATTGTTCCTCCTCCTGGCTCTTTCTACAGTGATTTCGCTGGCTACGATATTCCTATACAAGAATCGCAAGCTGCAGATGAACTTATGTTCCATCGCTTCCTTGTTCACAGGGTTGTGGTGTGTGGATTATGCCTTGATGCTCTTTGGTGTAGTGCCGTTGACCGACCATGGCGAGATGGGAGTTAAGTTTGCAGCCTGTCTTCCTGTGGTTTCCCTCATCCTTGTGTTGATGGCAAGAAAGGGCGTGTCTGACGACGAGAAACTCGTCAAGGCAGCCGATCGCATTCGATAAGAAGGTGACTGGTAAATAAGGCAATAGGTAGAAAAAAAGCTTGCATTCGATAAAAAAGCTTAAAAATCAGCAAGATATTTGTGGGTTCGGATAAATATTCGTACCTTTGCAGCCGCTGTCACGAGATGGCAGCATAAAATTCAAACCTCATAATAATTATAAAATTAAGATTAAAAAATGGCAACAAAAATCAGATTGCAGCGCGGCGGTCGTAAGAGCTATGCTTTCTATAGCATCGTAATCGCTGACGTTAGAGCACCACGTGATGGTAAATTTACTGAGAAGATTGGTACTTTCAACCCTAACACCAATCCTGCTACTGTAGATTTGAATTTCGAGCGCGCACTCTACTGGGTAGAGACAGGTGCACAGCCAACAGACACAGTTCGCAACATCCTCAAGGGCGAGGGCGTTTACTTGATGAAGCACCTCAAGGGTGGCGTTAAGAAGGGCGCATTCGACGAGGCTGAGGCTCAGAAGCGTTTCGACGCTTGGAAGAATGGCAAGGACGCTAAGGCTACTGCTGTTCGCGAGGGCGACGCTAAGGCTAAGAAGGAAGCTGCTGCTAAGGAGCTTGAGGCTGAGAAGAAGATGAACGAGGCAATCGCTAAGAAGGTAGCTGACAAGAAGGCTGCTGCTGCCGCTGCTGCTGCAGAGGCTGCTGCTCAGACTGAGGCTACAGAGGAGGCTCCTGCTGAGGCTTAATCTTCCATCAGAATCTTCTTTGGAGATTGAAAAGTATAAGGTCGATTACTCTTTGTCGAGAGTTTTCGACCTTTTATCGTTTTTGAAAGTGCGCGACTTTTTTAGTTTACAACCTTTCTTATTTTTTGGGAGTGCACGACTTTTTTTTAGTTCTCATCCTTTATTTTTTTGTGTTAGTGGCGAGATTTTTGTAATTTTTTTTCGTATATTTTCTTTTTGTCTCGCCTTGTAGCCTATGGCGCTAGCGGAGGAAAAGATTTCTCCCTGCCGTAGTTTTTTATTTTTCCTGGCGTGGTTTTTATTTTTTCCTGGCGTAGTAATTTCCCAAAGTGGGTAGGCGGTCTGTTTATGGGATATAGAACCATTTCTACTCGGTTGGTCGAATAGTTTTTTCTTGTAATGATTTTATCCTTAGATAATATTCTCATCATTTTCTCGTTTTATAGTTATGGAGAAATTGAAGAAAGACGAAAATTATAGGCACATACTCAGATATACTGGCATTTTTGGCAGTGTACAGGGACTGAACATTCTCGTGGGCATCGTGCGCAATAAGTTTACCGCTCTCTTTTTGGGACCTTCAGGCATGGGATTGCTTTCGCTTTTCAATTCCACTTCCAGTTTTCTAGTTTCTGCCTGCAATCTGGGTATTCCTACGAGTGGCGTGAAGATGGTAGCCGATAGTATGAGTGCTCAGGCAAATAAGGAAAGTTTGAAGAATGATGACAAACCTCTTTCGGCATCTAGAGACATGGCTGTTTGCTTGGTTCGCTCATTCAGTTTCTTGGCGGCGTTGTTGGGTTTGTTGGTTTGTATCATCCTTGGTCCTTTGATTAATCTCTTTTCCTTCTCCTGGGGCAACCATACGCTACATTTCATACTTTTGGCACCTACAGTCTTCTTCACTATTTTAGCTGGTGGAGAGATGGCTGTCCTGAAAGCCTTGGGCGAGTTGAAAGCTTTGGCGATGCAATCCCTTTGGCTTGTAGTACTTTCCTTGCTATTCTCTGTTCCAATATATGGTTGGTTTGGGGAGAGCGGAATTTTGGCAGTCTTGTTCCTGCTTGCTTTTTCCCAATGGGCTTTGAATTTTCGATATTCTCGGAGAGCGGCAAGCTTTCGTCTGAATTTCTCCAAAATGGAGCTTCTTAAGGGAATTCCGCTGTTGCGCCTTGGCTTGTCATTTGTTTTGGCTGGTATGGCCAATTCTGGAGCAGAGTTCTTGGTGAGAGCTTTTCTCAATATGCAAGGTGATTTAGAGGTAGTCGGTCTCTTCAATGCTGGTGTGTCCATTGTCATTGTTTATGCCGGAATGGTGTTTTCAGTCATGGAATCGGATTATTATCCTCGTTTGTCCACCATT
>DBLF01000030.1:67387-139284 GCA_002297965.1 Candidatus Segatella papionis | reverse complement strand
CAGCAATTGGAGACTAATGTATTGTTGATGGGTCCCATCGTTGCCGTGATGATTTTGGCATTGCCCGTTGGAATTCCGATTTTGTATGATTCCCATTTCATGGGTATGCTGGGTATGGCTCAGGTAGCTTCTATCAGTATGCTTTTCAAGGCTCTCTATCTGCCCGTCGAGTATTTGCCGTTGTCACGAGGTGAGTCTAAGGTCTTTTTGGTTCAAGAGACACTTTGCGTTCTCTTGCTAGTTGTTTCCGAGATAGTGGGCTATCTGCTGGGTGGTCTCTATGGACTGGGTGTGGGAATCGCCATTGCTTATGGCATCGAGGCCATTGCCATACTGGTGTTCAGCCGTTTGTATTATGGCTATCGTTTATCAACTCTTGGTGGTAGGGCAGTAGTTGTGCATCTTTTGCTTGGTTTGTTTACCTTGGGTATCACCGCCATCGACTATCATCGTCTTGTCTATTGGGGATTGGGTGTATTGGGTGTATTGGCAAGTTCTTACTATAGTTTTCGATTGATATCAAGAAACTTAAAGAACTCATAAGGGTAAAGAAACCTTGTATGGAAGCACGACACGAAGAAGTTTTTATAAAGAAAAAAAAGAAGCCCTGAAAGTTTCTTTCGAAGCTTTCAGGGCTATATTTTGCCTAAAACATTTTCATCTTAAGCTTGCTTGAAATCGAGAATTACTTCTTTAAAGATAATTTTAAAGAAATTACTTCTTGTTCAAAGCGAGGTCGATGGCTACGGCGATAGCTACAGTAGCACCTACCATAGGGTTGTTACCCATACCGAGGAAGCCCATCATCTCTACGTGAGCAGGAACTGAAGAAGAACCTGCGAACTGAGCGTCAGAGTGCATACGACCCATAGTATCAGTCATACCGTAAGAAGCAGGACCTGCAGCCATGTTATCTGGGTGCAATGTACGACCTGTACCACCACCAGAAGCTACTGAGAAGTATGGCTTACCAGCAGCCAAACGCTCCTTCTTGTATGTACCAGCTACTGGGTGCTGGAAACGTGTAGGGTTGGTAGAGTTACCAGTGATAGATACATCTACATCCTCACTCCAGTTGATAGCTACACCCTCGCGTACATCGTCAGCGCCGTAGCAGTTAACCTTAGCACGAGGACCATCAGAGTAAGCGATGCGGTTAACAACCTTCAACTCGCCTGTGTAGTAGTCGAACTTAGTCTGTACGTATGTGAAGCCATTGATACGGCTGATGATCTGAGCAGCGTCCTTGCCAAGACCGTTCAAGATAACGCGCAATGGGTTCTTACGAACCTTGTTAGCCATCTCGGCAATCTTGATAGCACCCTCAGCAGCAGCGAAAGACTCGTGACCTGCCAAGAAAGCGAAGCACTGTGTCTCCTCACGGAGCAAACGAGCAGCCAAGTTACCGTGGCCGAGACCTACCTTACGGTCGTCAGCTACAGAACCAGGGATACAGAAAGCCTGAAGACCGATACCGATAGCCTCGGCAGCGTCAGCAGCAGTCTTAACACCCTTCTTGATTGCAATGGCAGCACCAGCAACATAAGCCCACTTAGCGTTCTCGAAGCAGATACGCTGAGTGTCTTCACACATCTGATAAGGATCAACACCTGCGTCCTCGCAGATTTGATTAGCCTCTTCCAAGCTCTTGATACCGTTAGCATTAAGAGCAGCAAGAACTTGCTTCTCGCGACGTTCCTGACTTTCGTAACTTACTTTTCTAATCATATCTGTATCTCCTTATTATTCTTTACGTGGATCAATTGATTTAACAGCACCCTGCTCAGCAGTTGTACGACCGTAGCAACCTGTGAACTTCTTGACAGCCTCATTAGCGTCCATACCGTTCTTGATTGCCTCCATCATCTTGCCGAGGTGAACATACTCATAACCACAAACCTGATTGTCCTTATCCAAGAACTGCTTTGTGATGTAACCCTCTGTCAACTCGAGGTAACGTGTACCCTTAGCTACAGTACCATAGAGAGTACCAGTCTGTGAACGAAGACCCTTACCGAGATCCTCAAGACCAGCGCCGATAACAAGACCGCCCTCAGAGAAAGCGCTCTGGCTACGACCGTAAACAATCTGGAGGAAGAGCTCGCGCATAGCTGTGTTGATAGCGTCGCAAACGAGGTCAGTGTTCAAAGCCTCAAGGATAGTCTTGCCTGGAAGAATCTCAGAAGCCATAGCAGCTGAGTGAGTCATACCAGTACAACCGATAGTCTCAACGAGAGCCTCCTGGATAACACCTTCCTTGATATTCAAAGAAAGCTTGCAGGCACCCTGCTGAGGAGCACACCAACCCACACCGTGAGTATAACCAGAGATATCCTTGATCTCTTTAGCCTGAATCCATTTTCCCTCTTCAGGAATTGGAGCTGGTCCGTGGTTAGGACCCTTAGCGACAACGCACATGTTGTCAACTTCTTTAGAATAAATCATATTCGCTAAATTTATATTAATGAATATATAAGTATAATGTCTTTGCTTTTTACGCTTCTGTTTTTGCTAATTTTGCTTTTGCTTTTGCTGAAACATTAACCTTTCGGTCTCAATTCCGAGCACAAAAGTACAAAAAATATCTGGAAAATACCTAAAAATGAGTATTCTTTTTAACTCTTTAACCTAATATTTAGATTTTTTCTTGGGTTTGTCCCCTTTTTGATGTATCTTTGCAAACTGAAAATAGCATTTCCCGATGTTTCCCCGGCCTCTGCCGAGACACATCGACTAACAGAACAAGAATATATGATTGAAGTGAAAATAAAGGATGCCGTGCTTAGGCAAGCTGCCGAGGCAGGCATGGACGAATTTGTAAAGGCCTTCGTGGATGCCATCCGCGAGGCGATAGGGGGCGAACTCACTGCCGAGACGATGGCGCAGCTCAACAGCGACCAGATAACGCTCCTGGCGTGGGACACCCTGCACGAGGAGATGATGGACGGCGGAATGATTCAGCTCATCCACAATGGCTATGGCGCCTTCATCTGGATGAACCCTACCGACAAGGCGTTCCGCAACTGGGGATTGGTGGAGCTTTCCAAGCTCATCAAGAAGAGCCATTTCCTCTATAAGAGCCATCACGCAGAAATCGAAGGCGACATGAGCGACGAGGATTTTATGGCTCTCTACGAGAAATTTCCGGAATTCGACGATTTCGACGACGAATTCGTGGAGAACGAGGAGGAGTGGACCAGCAAGGTGGCTTTCTATATCGATGAGCACATCGACAACTTCGCCGCTGTTATATAATATATAATAAGGTAATAAGAAAATATGAACAAGCAAGAACAGGAACTCCGCAAGAAGAGTCCAGTACAGATACGCAACAAGAAGGCTTCCTTCGAGTACTTCTTCGTTGATACTTATACCGCGGGCATCGTGCTCACGGGCACTGAGATTAAGTCCATCCGTGGCGGAAAGGCATCGCTCGTAGATAGCTATTGCGACTTCTACCAGGGTGAGCTTTGGGTGAAGGGCATGAACATCTCTCCTTATTTCTATGGTTCGTTTGGCAACCACGAGGCACGCCGCGATCGCAAGCTGTTGCTCAACAAGCGTGAGCTTCGTCGCCTGGAGGCCGACATCAAGACTCCGGGTTACACCATTGTGCCAACCCTCATCTTCATCGACAACCACGGACGTGCCAAGGTGGATATCGCCCTCTGCAAGGGTAAGAAGGAGTACGACAAGCGCCAAACCCTGAAGGAAAAGGAGGACCGAAGAGAAATGGATCGTGCCATCAAGCACTTCTAGAGATTTATTTGTATATGAAGAAGAATATTAGAGAGGCTATCAAAGAGAGAATTTTGGTCTTGGATGGAGCCATGGGCACCGAGATTCAGAAATATAACCTTACCGAGGATGATTTCCGTGGCGAGCGCTTCCGCGACTTGCCAGGGATGATGAAGGGCAACAACGATATGCTCAACATCACTCGCCCCGATGTCATCAGCGACATCTATCGACGCTACCTAGAGGCAGGCGCCGATATTATCACAGCCAACACTTTCTCTTGCCAGCGCATCTCGCAGGCTGATTATCACCTGGAGGATTGCGCTCGCGAGTTGGCCTTCGAGGGCGTGCGCTTGGCACGCATAGAGGCCGATAAGTTTTCTACCGACGATAAACCACGCTTCGTGGCCGGAGACGTGGGACCTACCAACAAGACTTGTTCCATGAGTCCGGACGTCAGCAATCCTGCCGCCCGAGAGATTACATACGATGAACTTTTCGCAGATGTCTGCGAGCAGGTAGATGGACTCATCGAGGGCGGTGCCGACGTAATCCTCATCGAGACCGTTTTCGATACGCTCAATTGCAAGGCGATGATCGATGCAGCACTCACCACGATGAAAAAGCATGGGGTGGAACTGCCTATTATGGTGAGCCTCACCGTGAGCGACTTGGCGGGCAGAACTCTCAGTGGTCAGACCATCGACGCTTTTCTGGCGAGTCTTTCCAGCTATCCTATCTTCTCCGTGGGTATGAACTGTGCCTTTGGTGCTCCACAGATGAAACCTTTCATCGAGCACATGGGCAAGATTGCACCTTATTATATTAGTGCACATCCGAATGCGGGACTGCCTAACGAGATGGGCGAATATGACGAGACCGCAGAGTCGATGGCTCCGCAGATAGCTGAGTTCATCGACGAGGGGTTGGTGAATATCATCGGCGGATGCTGCGGCACCACTCCCGATTTCATTGCTCGCTATGCCGAGTTGGTGAAGGGGAAGAAGCCCCATCAGGTGGTGGATAAACCTAAGTATATGTGGCTTTCTGGTCTCGACCTCCTGCAAGTGGACGACTCTGTGCATCTGCCTGTGGATGCCAGCCGGTTCGTCAATGTAGGCGAGCGCTGTAACGTGGCTGGTAGCAGAAAGTTCCTGCGATTGATTAATGAGAAAAATTACGAGGAGGCTCTCAGCATCGCCCGCAAGCAGGTGGCAGATGGTGCAGCCGTCGTGGATGTAAATATGGACGACGGTCTGCTCGATGCCAAGGCGGAGATGACCACTTTCCTCAATATGATAGCCGCCGAGCCTGAGATAGCCAAGGTTCCAGTGATGATCGACTCCTCAAAATGGGAGGTGATCTTAGCCGGTCTGAAGTGCTGCCAAGGCAAGTGCATCGTGAACAGTATCTCCCTGAAGGAGGGCGAGGAGGTGTTCCTCTCGCATGCACGCGACGTGATGCGCTATGGTGCAGCCGTGGTGGTGATGTGTTTCGACGAGGTGGGGCAGGCCACCACTTTCGAACGACGCATCGAGATTGCCGAGCGTGCCTACCATCTCTTGGTCGATAAGTTGGGCATGAACCCATTGGACATCATCTTCGACCCGAATGTACTTGCCATCGCCACGGGTATGGAAGAGCACGACAACTATGCCGTGGAGTTCATCCGTGCCACCGAGTGGATTCACCAGAACCTGCCGGGAGCGCATGTCAGTGGGGGTGTGAGCAATCTCTCTTTCTCGTTCCGTGGCAATACTTACATCCGTGAGGCGATACACTGTGTGTTCCTTCATTACGCCCAGCAAGTGGGCATGGATTTTGGCATCGTAAATGCCAAGGCGAGAATGGATTACAATAAGATACCGAAAGAACAACTCCAACTCATAGAGGATGTGGTGCTGAACCGTCGAAAGGGTGCCGCCGATGACCTCATCGAGCTTGCCGCCGAAATCAAGGCGAAAGCAGATGCAGCCAAGGCTGCCGCCAAAGCTGGTGGCGCTCCCGTGGCAAAACCTGCTGCACCAGAGTGGCGCAAACAGAGCGTGGAGGAACGCTTGAAATATGCGCTGCAAAAGGGTATCACTGAGTTCTTGCAGACCGACATCGTCGAGGCATTGCAGAAGTATCCGCATGCGGTGAACGTCATCGAGGGACCGCTTATGGACGGCATGAACCTCGTGGGCGAACTCTTCGGCAAGGGCGAGATGTTCCTGCCTCAGGTGGTGAAGACGGCGCGTACGATGAAGGCGGCGGTGTCCATCCTCCAACCGCACATCGAGGCGGAGAAGCAGGGCGGAAGCACTTCGGCTGGCAAGATATTGATGGCTACCGTGAAGGGCGATGTTCACGATATCGGCAAGAACATCGTGTGCGTGGTAATGTCGTGCAACAATTACGACATCATCGACCTGGGCGTGATGGTGCCTGCCGAGCAAATCGTCAAGAAGGCGGTGGAAGAGCAGGTGGATGCCATCGGATTGAGCGGACTCATCACTCCATCCTTGGAAGAGATGGTGCATGTGGCGAAGGAGATGCAGAAGGCTGGTTTGCGCATTCCTATTATGGTGGGCGGTGCGACAACCAGCGAATTGCACGTGGCTCTGAAGATAGCTCCCGTGTATGAAGGTCCTGTCATTTGGGTAAAGGATGCTTCGCTCAACGCCGGCATTTGTGCCCGATTCCTCAATGAGACGGAGTGCCCTAAGTTCATCGCCGAACTCAACGAACGATACGAGCGTTTGCGTCGTGAGTACCAGGAACAGCAGGAAAAGATAGCATCCCTGGAAGAGGCCAGAAAAAACAAGTTGGAATTGTTCTAGTTACATGATTACTTGGCATCAGTAGTAACATGCTAAATAGAGTTTTCTACAATAGGACTTTAGTTTTCAAGGAAAAAAGAAACAACTTTTATTTTAGGATAAACATATATATATTAGGATAAGATGATTAAGACAATAATCTTTGATATGGGTGGTGTAGTCATCACTCTGGATAGCGAAGAGGCGAAACGCCGCTTCGTGGAGTTGGGGCTGAAAGACTTCGACAAGATGATGAACGTATATACCCAAAAGGGCATCAACGGCGAATTGGAAGAGGGCAAGCTCTCTGAGGAGGAATACCGTGCTGAGGTGAGCCGAATGGTAGGCAGAGAGGTCACCTTCGACGAGTTGAAGCACTGCTGGACAGGCTACGTGAAGGAGGTGCCAGCCCGCAAGCTCATGACCATCAAGAACCTCCGCAAGCAGGGCTACCGCGTGGTGCTGCTCAGCAACACCAACCCTTATATGTCGGCATTCACCGACAGTGAGGAGTTTTCGGGTGATGGACACCCTATAGGCGACTACTTCGATGCGATGTACCGCTCTTATGAGGTGAAGTATATGAAACCCGACGAGAACTTCTTCCGCTATGTGATGAACGAGGAGAAGGCATTGCCTTATGAGTGCCTCTTCATCGACGATGGTGCCCGCAACTGCTGTGCCGCCTCAGAATTGGGCTTGTTCACCTATTGCCCGAAAAACGGTGAGGACTGGTGCGATTCCATCTACAACCACTTGAAGTAATCATAGAGGCGCTATCTCTTGTATAATCATAAATGGTGATTATTTGTGAACAAACAGCAAATAATTGCCATTTTATTTTGCACTCTGCAAGAAATGATGTACTTTTGCAGTCGCAAATATTAAAAATTTAGATATAATGGCAAAGAAGAAAAGATGGCATTGCCTGCCAGGTCAGCCTCTCACAGAGCTAGACAAGCAGGTGATGTATTGGGAAAACAAGGGTAAGCTTGTGCCTACCCGCGACTTGATTAAGACTCCAGAACAGATAGAGGGCATCCGCAAGAGCGGTGTCGTCAACACAGGTTGCCTCGACGCAGTGGCAGAGGCTATCCGCCCAGGTATGAATACTCAGGAAATCGACGACATCTGCATGCAGTATTGCAAGGACCACGATGCCATCCCTGCCTGCCTCAATTATGAGGGTTATCCTAAGAGTGTTTGCACCAGCATCAACGAGGTGGTGTGCCACGGCATCCCTAAGGAGGAAGACGTGCTCCAGGAGGGCGACATCGTGAATGTGGATATGACCACCATCGTGGATGGATACTATGCAGATGCCAGCCGTATGTTTATCGTGGGCGGCAAGACCACCCCTGAGAAGGAACAGTTGGTGCGTGTTGCCAAGGAATGCCTCGAACTCGGCATGGAGGCTGCCAAGCCTTACTCTTTCGTGGGTGACATCGGCCATGCCATCGAGAAGCACTGCAAGAAGTATGGTTATGGCGTGGTACGTGATCTCTGCGGTCATGGCGTTGGACTCCAGTTCCACGAGGAGCCGGAAGTCTTGCACTATGGTCATAAGGGTACGGGCATGCTGCTCGTGCCAGGCATGGTATTTACCATCGAGCCAATGATCAACATGGGTACCTGGAAGGTGTTCATCGATGCCGACGACCCATACGGATGGGAGGTAATCACAGGCGACGAGAAACCTTCTGCACAGTGGGAGCATACCCTCGTGATGACAGAGCACGGCGTTGAGGTGCTTACACATTAATATTAATAAAGCAATGAAGGATATATATATATTAGGTATAGAGAGCAGCTGCGACGATACCTCTGCCGCATTGCTCAAAAACGGAGTGTTGCTGAGCAATGTGACGGCTTCGCAGGAGGTGCACCGTGCCTATGGTGGCGTGGTGCCAGAGCTGGCCTCTCGTGCGCATCAGCAGAATGTAGTGCCTGTGGTTGACCAGGCGATAGCCCGTGCGGGCATCAAGAAAGAAGACCTTTCGGCAGTAGCCTTCACCCGTGGACCGGGTTTGATGGGCTCGCTCCTTGTGGGCGTGAGCTTCGCCAAGGGATTCGCCCGTGCACTCAACATCCCTCTCATCGACGTTAACCATTTGCAGGGACATGTGATGGCGCACTTCATCAAGGAGAGCGACGATGACCAGAGTGCTCCTCCGTTTCCATTTATCTGTCTGCTCGTGAGTGGTGGAAACTCGCAGATTGTGAAGGTGAATGCCTACAACGACATGGAAGTCTTGGGACAGACCATCGACGACGCTGCCGGCGAGGCCATCGACAAGTGTGCCAAGGTGTTGGAGTGGGGCTATCCTGGAGGACCTATCGTGGATAAGTACGCCCGTCAGGGCAACCCGAAGGCCTTCACATTTGCCGAACCACACATTCCGGGACTCAACTACAGTTTCTCGGGATTCAAGACTAGTTTCCTTTACAACATGCGCAAGTGGGTGGCAGAAGACCCTGACTTCGTGGAGAAGAACAAATACGACTTGGCTGCCAGCATAGAGTTCACCATCGTGGACATTCTGATGAAGAAGCTCCGCATGGCCGTGAAGCAGACGGGCATCAAGCATGTGGCTGTGGCTGGAGGCGTAAGTGCCAACAATGGCCTTCGCAATGCTTTCCACGACCATGCCAAGCGTTATGGTTGGACCATCTATATCCCTAAGTTCAGTTATACCACCGACAATGCGGCGATGATAGGTTGCGTGGGAACATTCAAGTATCGTGACGGCGATTTCGCCACCATCGACCTGCCAGCATATTCGAAAGTAACATTTAAGTAAGTTTAAAGTTGGAATACCGAAGTCTGATGTTGAGGGCTGAGGATATTCTGATTGAGTAAGATTATGGAATTCGAAACAAAGATATTGAGCAAGGGCATCCAGGAGATGCTCTACAACAGTGACAAGACAGTGGGTACGGCAGAGAGCTGCACAGGCGGTAGAATCGCCGAGGCCATCATTTCAGTGCCAGGTGCCAGCAACTATTTCAAGGGTGGCATCGTGTCATACGTAAACGAGGTGAAGGAAAATATCCTCGGTGTCAGCCACGAGGTTCTGGAGGAGCAAACGGCCGTTTGCGAAGAAGTGGCTCGTGAGATGGTGCTGGGTGCCATCAAGGCGCTGAATGTGGACTATGCGATGTCGGCTACGGGCTGCGCAGGTCCTACAGGTGGCACTCCTGCCATCCCTGTGGGTACCATCTACATCGGCTATGGTAGCAAGGACGACGTGCGCGTGGTGAAGCTCTCTGATGACTTCGGGCGTGACATCAACCTCGCCATTGCCACCAACACAGCCCTCAAGGGCATGCTCGACTTCTTGAAGGAGCATGCTGAGGAATTGAAGAAAGAGGCATAATTCTGGGCTTCGAAGCTCAAGAAATGAGCTGAATCAGAGTGCCAAGAAACAGCTTAAAATCAGTAAGAAAGACGGCTTTTTGCTAATTTCTTGCAGTAAAATATTAATAATCCTTAAAAGGTAGCCATCCTTTTGAGGATTATTTTGTTATGTCGAGAATTCTTTGTAATTTTGCAAACTGTTTGGAATAGGTATCAATTAACGAATTACAAAATTAAAGATAGAAATGTCTAAGATTTGTCAAATTACAGGTAAGAAGGCACAGTTAGGTTGCAATGTGTCTCACTCAAAGCACCGTACAAAGAGAAGCTTTGACGTTAACCTCTTCAGCAAGAAGTTCTACTATGTAGAGGAAGGTTGCTGGATTAGCCTCAAGATCAGTGCTGCTGGTCTTCGTCTTATTAACAAGGTAGGTCTCGACGCTGCCCTCAATCAGGCAGTTAAGAAGGGCTATGTAGATTGGAAGGACATTAAAGTTATAGGAGAATAAATATCATGGCAAAGAAAGCAAAAGGTAATAGAGTACAGGTTATCCTCGAGTGCACTGAACACAAGAACAGTGGTATGCCAGGTACAAGTCGTTACGTGACTACTAAGAATCGTAAGAACACTCCTGAGCGTCTTGAGTTGATGAAGTACAACCCAATCCTTAAGAAGATGACTCTTCACAAGGAGATTAAGTAAGCTAGCTTACAAGTTTAACAAATTTATCAATTTTAATAGACTATGGCAAAGAAAGCGGTCGCTACCCTCCACGAAGGTAACATGGATGGTCGCGCATACACAAAGGTTATCAAGATGGTTAAGAGCCCTAAGACTGGTGCTTATGTTTTCGATGAGAAGATGGTACCTAACGAGGCTGTTAAGGATTTCTTCAAGGACTAATCTTGTTTCTGCTCTCTAGGGAGCGAAAACTTAGTTTAGGTCTCTCTTGGAGACTCACATAAATACAATAAGGTCGCTAATGCTCGGTAATGGAGCTGTTAGCGACCTTATTTTTTGTACATACAGGGAGTGGACGCTGGGATTCTAAATTTTGGAATTAGCATTATATAATTGTAGATATTATGCCCCCCACAGCATTTTATGTTGAGATTTTGTTTTGCCTATCTCATTATTGTTATTTTTAATGACGCTTATATTTATTACGCATCCTACAAGCATAAAGAAGGTAGGGGGATATAAGACAGGGTATGTTGTAAAGAAGGTAGGAGAGATAAAGAAGGAAGGAAAGATAAAGAGATATGGGACATACAAAAAGGCTGGGATTCCAAATAGGATACCCAGCCTTCTTTATAATTTCTATTCTCTGAATAATTATTGCTTTATTCGTATCTGATGGCCTCGATAGGGTCGAGTTTGGCTGCCTTCTTGGCAGGATACCATCCGAAGAACACTCCCGTGAATGTACATACCGCAAAGCTCATGATAATGCTCCATGGCTCTATCTGCGTGGCGATATGCAGGAAGGCATTGAGACTCACAGACAATCCCACGCCTAGTAATACGCCGATGATACCACCTGTGACAGACAAGAGGATTGCTTCGATGAGGAACTGGTTCAGAATGTCGATGCCTCTGGCTCCCACACTCATTCGAAGACCAATCTCTCGGGTGCGCTCAGTGACGGATACATACATAATGTTCATAATACCTATACCACCCACTAGCAAGGAGATGCCCGCCACGCTACCCAGCAAGATGGTGATGGTGGACATGGTGGAGTTCATCATACTTGATATTTCCTCCTGAGAGCGGATATTGAAGTCGTCTTCGTCAGCCTCTGTGGTGGCGGTGGCATCCTTCAGTTTGTGGTTGCGACGTAAGATTTCGCTAATCTGGTCTTGAGCTGGCTGTGAAGCCTCCTCGGTAATGGCTGAGCAGACGATGCCACCCAGGTAGGTTTGCGCCAAGATACGCTTCATGACCGTGGTGTATGGAGCAAGCACCAGGTCATCCTGGTCCATACCCATAGAGTTGTACCCCTTCTTCTTGAGTACGCCTATCACACGGAATGGGATGCTATTGAATCTCACTACCTTTCCGATTGGGTCGCTACCGTCGGGGAAGAGGTAATCCACCACCGTCTGTCCCAGGATGCAGACCTTGGCTGCTGTCTTGATGTCAGTGTCGGTGAACATATCGCCATCAGCCACCTTGAGCTGTCGAATGGTCAGATAGTCTTGGTTCACACCGTAGATGGTACTCTGGGTGTTGTTGTTGCCATTAATCCATTGTCCGCTGCTATTCACGGTAGGAGAGATAGCAGAGATATAGTTGCACTCATCCTTGATGCTTTGGTAGTCGGTCTGTTTCAGGGTCTCCATGGAGGATGCATCCTGTCGCACACCACCTCTCATATCAGCACCCGGCGAGATCATAATCATATTGGAACCCATCTCGGCGATATTAGCCTTGATGCTCGCCTTACTTCCTTGTCCGATGGCAAGCATCGTGATGACAGCTGCGATACCGATGATGATACCCAGCGCCGTGAGGAAGGAGCGCATCTTGTTGGCTGCTATCGCTCGCAGGGCTATCTTTAAAAGATTCTGATAATTCATTTACTTTGAATTTAAAAACTTAATAACTTCAAGCTTTGTGATTTGTGAAGTCATGGAATGCTTCACGCTTTAAACTTCACTTACTCATCTGTATTTGCCGGCAATGCCGCCAGTCCCTCGGCTGCCGAGAGGATGTGCTGGTTATACTCATCGCTGATGATGTGCCCATCGCGCAGCTCTATGTTGCGGCTGGAGTAGTTGGCGATGTCGGGGTTGTGGGTCACGAAGATGATAGTCCTGCCCTGGGCATAGAGCTTCTGAAACAGCACCAAGATTTCGAAACTTGTCCTCGTATCGAGGTTACCTGTCGCCTCGTCGGCGAGGATGACAGCTGGGTTGTTTACCAAGGCGCGGGCGATGGCTACACGTTGCATCTGTCCACCAGACATTTGGTTACTCTTGTGATAGAGTCTTTCGCCCAGACCCACAGCCTTCAGTGCCTCGATGGCTCTCTGCTTGCGTTCCTCTGCGTTCACGTTTGGGTTGTACATCAGTGGCAGTTCCACATTCTCCACGCTCGTAGTCTTCGGCAGGAGGTTGTAGTTCTGGAAGATGAATCCAATCTTGCGGTTGCGCAGGATGGCTCGATCGTTGCGGCTCATCTTGCGCACGCTTACACCATCCAGATAATATTCACCACTTGAAGGGGTATCGAGGCAACCCAACTGGTTGAGCAGTGTAGATTTGCCGGAGCCTGACTTACCCATGATGGTAACGAACTCGCCCTCGTAAATCTTGAAGCTCACGCCTTTGAGGGCGTGGACGGTCTCGTCGCCCACCAAGAAGTCTCGTCGCACGTTGTCCAGTTCGATGACGACCTTCTTGCCCTCATTGTTGTTTTGCGAATTATTTGTTGTCATTTTATTTACTCTGTTACGTTATTTCTTTTTGCCTCTAGGTCCAGGACCGCCAATCAAGCCTTGGCTTTGCTGCTGAGAATCATCATCGTCTTCAGGAGTGTTAACAATGATTTCGGTCACTATCTTTTGTCCCTGTTTGATGCCCTTGGTAATCTCTGTGTTTACACCGTCGGTCTGTCCGATAGTAACAGGGTGGGCAGTGAGGGTCTTTCCGTTAAGAGTCCAAACCTTGTTCTTGCCCTTGCAATCTACAATCTTCATATCCTTGCCCACAGTTTCCTTGGTAGGGGTGAAGCGGAGAGCCTTGTTTGGTACAGCGAGGATGCCGCTGCGCTCTTGGGTGTAGATGGTGACATTGGCTGTCAAACCTGGTTTCAACTTCAGGTCTGCGTTAGGGGCGGAGATGACAACTTCATAGGTCACCACATTGTTGGTGGTGGTAGCCTCCAGACGTACTTGCTTTACAGTACCCTCGAATGTATCGTCAGGGTAAGCATCTACGGTGAAGGTAACTCGGTCGCCTTCTTTCACGCCACCTATATCTGCCTCATCCACATTTGCAACCACCTGCATGTTGGTCAAGTCTTTGGCTATGGTGAAAAGCTCTGGGGTGTTGAAGCTGGCTGCCACGGTCTGTCCTTCCTCCACACTCTTGGAGATGACGGTACCGTCGATAGGTGAGGTAATAGTGGCATAACCGAGGTTGGTCTGCGCCTTCTGTACGTTTTCTCTAGAAGAAGCCACCTGCTCCTTTGCCTGACGGTAGGTGAGGAGGGCGTTCTCATATTCGTCTGCGCTTACGAGTCCCTTCTTGTAGAGCGTCTGGTAGCGACTGAGGTTAGCTTGTTGATAGTTCAGGTTGCTCTGTGCGCTCGCCAGGTTAGCCTTGGCGGTATTCAGCTCGCTGAGCAGGTTGGTCTTGTCGAGTTCGGCGATGACCTGTCCCTTCTTCACTTGCGAATTGTAATCCACGTATAGTTTGTTGACGATACCGCTCACCTGCGTACCTACGGTCACGGAGGTTACAGCCTCGATGGTTCCTGTGGCGGTAACGCTGTTTTGCAGGCTCTTGCGAGAAGCTTTCTCCTCCTTGAAGTTGATCTGCTCCTCGTTTTTGTCGCCCGACAGCGCCCAAGCTGCCACGGCTGCGATTACCACCACGATGACGGCAATCCAAATCTTGCTGATTCTCAATTTTTTCATTTTTCTATATTTACTATGTTTATATTTGCTCCTGAAGATACTTTATTAGATATAACACCTTTATAATATATAAGGTCTGATTATATTATATATAAGGTCTGATTTGTAATATATAATATCTGATTTGAGATAATACCTTATTATATATACCTGTTATATATCCCTGATTAGAGTTGTGCATGCAATTTTATATTAAATTCTGCCATCCTTGTAGAACTTGAGCATATTGATGTTGAGGATGGTCATGTACTTCGCTTGTAACTCGTTTTGCTTTGCCTTGAGCAGATTGTCTTTGCCTGTACGCAATTCCACAATGTTCTTGAGCCCCAACTTAAACTGCTCGCTCAGCAGATTGTAGCTAGTCTGTGCGCTCTCGCTGCTCACCTTTGCTGCCTTGAATTGGCTTTGGTTGGTGGTAGCTTGCAACCAATAATTCTCTATGGTGGAGTAGAGCTGTGTCTGCTCGTTCTTCAAATCGAGCTGGATGCTCTCGCGCTGAATCAAAGCCTTGTTGACCTGAGTCTTGGTGGATCGATTGTCGAAGAGAGGAATGCTTACGCCGATGCCACCACCTACATTGAAATTGGTCTTCAACTGCTTTCCAAGTCCATTGCTGTTCATGGATGTATTGCTAGTGGATACTCCAGCGTTGGCACTGATGGTAGGCAATTTACCAGCCTTGGCAATCTTGATATTGAGGTCATTCTGTGCCAGCTGATTTTGGAATGTCTTGAATTCTGGTCGGTTGTTGAGCGCTGACTCATACACACCATTGAGGGCGGGAATGGTAGCAAGTGCCATCTCGTCTGTCGTGGTTGGTGTCTGGATGTCGAAAGCCTCATCCGAAGTAATCTGGAGCAATTCCTTCAATTGTCGTTTGTAGTTCTTCACGTTGCTTTCAGCCTGTACGATATCATATTCATCCTGTGCTCGCTGAGCGGTGAGCTGAGAAAGGTCGGCTTGGCTCATCTTGCCTATTTTCACCATTTCCTTGCCGCGTTCCTCGTTCTGCACGCTCGACTTATAGCTCTCCTGATTCACCTTAATGGCCTCGGTGGAGTAGAGTATCTGCACATAGAGTTGTGCAATCTGCTCTTGCAGCTTTACTGCCTGTGTGGCAGAATCCAGTTGTGCAGCCTCGGCTGTGAGTTGGTTGAGCTTCACTTGGTTACGGTTCTTGTTACCGTTCCAGATGGTATAGTTACCCATTACAGAATAAGAACCATTGTAATATACCTTGTCAACGCTGGCTCTCGAAAAACCGTCAGAGCTGATTCCGCTGGCTACCCAAGGTGTGTAGTTAATGCTTTGCTGGGTGTTGGCGCTGAGTGATGGCAGCAAGGCTGCTTTTGATTGCAGATAGTCTTCCTGTGCGCTAGCCTTGGTGAGCTGCGTCTTTTGCAACGAGATGTTGTTGGCAAGCGCATAGTCGATACAATCTTTGAGCGACCATTGCTTGGCTTGTGTTGCTACTGCTGGGGCTGCTGCCATAATGAGAGCAACCATCGTGCTTTTGATACTTCCGTTCATATTATTTGTGTTTACTATTAATTTGATATGATATTAGACTTGAAAAATGAGAAAAAAGTTTATTTTAGGCTGCTTGTTTTAACAAATCTTGGGATAGTGAAGTATTTCTTTTCATTTATACCTATTTAATAAAAAGAGTGGTTTTATATAATAAAAGAGGATAAAAGAGGCATTGGAAATAATGTTGGGACTATAAGGGAGAGGGAGTGATAGGTGGAGAAATCAATAAATGAGAAATTGTCAATAAAGGAGAGATTGTCGATGAAAGAGAAATTGTCAATAATAAGAGAATATCAAAAATAAGAGAATATTAATACTAGGCTTTGGGAAAAACTTGTGTCAGAGGAAAAAGGCTGGACTACTCTTTTTGAATGGTCCAGCCTTTATAAAAAAGGATTATTTTATGTTACTTCTGAACAGGAATCTTCTTGACACGGCGCTCGTGGCGACCGCCTTCGAAGGTTGCAGAGAAGAACTCGTCGAGAATAGCCTCTGCTGTCTTATTGTCGATGAATCTGCCAGGAAGAACGATGCAGTTGGCATCATTGTGCTGACGGATGAGCTGAGCAATATCCTTGTTCCATACCAATCCGGCACGAACACCTTGGTGCTTATTCAAGGTCATTGCCATGCCCTCGCCACTACCACAAATGCCGATACCTGGATAAACTTCTCCGCTCTCGATGCCTTCTGCCAAAGGGTGGGCAAAGTCTGGATAGTCAACGCTCTCATCGCTGTATGTACCGTAATCCTTGACAGGATAACCTTTCTTCTCTAGATATTGCAAAACAAATTGCTTCATTGGGAAACCAGCGTGATCGCTAGCCAAACCTACAGTCTTTACTTCCATAATACTTTCATTTTTAGGGTGAAATACAAAGAGAGAAAAGAGGGATGACCATTATAGACATCTACACTTGAATCGTCTTTGTGATTCACAAGGTTAATAATATAAAAGGAGTGGAGAACGATAAGTTATTTGAATCCGGAAACTATATGAAATAAGCATTTGAATCCTTCACTCATCGTTCTTCACTCTTCACTTAATTTATGCCTCAGCCAAGAAAGCCTTTACCTGCTTATAGACGTTCTCGCCTGTGTAACCAAGCTTCTCGTCGAGCACCTTGTAAGGAGCAGAGAATCCGAAGCTCTGCATACCCCAAACCTTGCCGTTGGCACCTACGAGACCTTCGAGAGTGACAGGCAAACCTGCTGTCATACCGAAAATCTTGGCGTTCTTAGGCAATACGCTCTCCTGATACTCCTTGCTCTGACCACGGAACAAGCCCTCTGATGGAGCGCTTACCACGCGAACCTTGATGCCGTCCTTGCGCAAAGCCTCGGTACCTGCCTCCAAGGTAGAAACCTCAGAACCGCTAGCTACCAAGATAACGTCTGGGTTCTCGTCGCTGCCTGCTACGATGTAAGCACCCTTGGCTGCCTGCTCGTAGTCGTTGCCCTCTGGCAACTTAGCGATGCCCTGACGAGAGAAGATGAGCGCTGTAGGAGTGTCGATGTTCTCCATGGCGAGCTTCCAGCAAACGGTAGTCTCATCTGCATCAGCTGGACGGAATACGCGAACGCTGTCCTTGCCTGCGTGGTTCTTCAACTTCTCCATCAAGCGAATCTGAGCCTCCTGCTCTACTGGCTCGTGGGTAGGTCCATCCTCACCAACGCGGAATGCATCGTGAGTCCAGATGAACTTCACAGGAACCTGCATCAAAGCAGCCAGACGAACAGCTGGCTTCATATAGTCGGAGAATACGAAGAATGTACCCATAGCAGCTACCACACCACCGTGGAGCATCATACCGATACACATATCAGCCATTGTCAACTCAGCCACACCAGCCTGGAAGAATGCACCAGAGAAGTCGCCACGAACGATGCTCTTGGTCTTCTTCAAGAAACCGTCTGTCTTATCAGAGTTAGAAAGGTCGGCTGAAGCACAAATCATATTAGGCACCTGCTCAGCCAATACACCAAGACAAGCTGCGCTGGCAGCACGTGTAGCTGAACCTTCCTTCTGCTCCACCTTGCTCCAATCCACCTTAGGAGCCTTGCCACTGAACCATTCGTCCATCTGTGCAGCCTTCTCAGGGTTAGCCTTGCGCCACTCAGCCTCGGCAGCCTTGCGCTCTGCTACAATCTTTTTCAACTCCTCGGCACGCTTAGCATAGAGTTCCTTCACGTCGTCGAAAATAACGAATGGATTCTCTGGGTCACCGCCAAGATGCTTGATGGTGTTGACGTAAGCTTCACCACCGAGAGGAGCTCCGTGGGTCTTGATGCTAGCCTCATAGCTAGAACCATCAGCCTTCAAGGCTCCCTTACCCATGATGGTCTTACCAATGATGAGTGTAGGGCGCTCTGTTTCTTTCTGGGCTTCAGTGAGAGCCTCACGTATCTGAGCGACATCATTACCATTGATCTTGATGACGTTCCAACCCCAAGCCTTGTACTTCATCTCGGTGTCTTCCTTCATTACAACTCCACACTCAGTAGAAAGCTGGATATCGTTGGAATCGTAGAACATAATGAGGTTGTTCAAACCAAGTGTACCTGCGATGCGACCAACGCCCTGAGAGATTTCCTCCTCTACGGCACCATCAGAGATGTAGGCGTAAATCTTATGCTGCATCATGGTAGAACCCAAGCGAGCCTCCAAGAATTTCTCTGCTACAGCTGCACCAGCTGCGATGGCATGACCCTGACCAAGAGGACCAGACGAGTTCTCGATGCCACGTTTTACATCCAATTCTGGGTGACCAGGAGTGACTGAACCCCACTGGCGGAACTGCTGGAGATCTTCGAGAGAGAAGAAACCACGCAAGCACAAGCCAGAATAGAGCATTGGACTCATGTGTCCAGGGTCGAGGAAGAAACGGTCACGACCAGTCCATGTAGGGTCGGATGGATCGTAAACCAAGAACTCTGAGAAGAGAACATTGATGAAATCGGCACCGCCCATGGCACCACCTGGGTGACCTGAGTTTGCTTTCTCTACCATTGAGGCAGCCAAGATACGGATGTTGTCGGCTGCATGATTCATTACTTTAATGTCGTTCATAACACAATTGTATTTATTATTGTTAATATTTTTATCCTACTGAAACTTTAATATTGCCCACTAAGCTTGAATACTGTTTGCAAATATACTATTTTATTTTCAAAACTACTATAGATTTGGCAGGAATCTTTACTTTCAAGGTGTTTTTCGTAAGTTTTGCATCCTTGAAAACCGCAGGCTTCACTATGTCTGGGTGCTCGAAGTCGTTGAAGTCGCTCACTTTTTTGCAAGCGAGAATCTGACCGATCACAGCTTTAGGAGCTTTCAGACCATCTAGATTAAACTCCACTTCCTGCGCCTTATCGAGGCTCACATTGGCTAGCGATACTACCACTGTGCCATCTGCCTTTTTGGCTGCTGAAGTAGAAACCATCGGAATTTTTCTTCCGTCCTTGGCATGGTCATCGCCACGTACCTCCATGGAGTCGCACTTTACATCCATTGGCAGATAGGTCGCCTCCTGAAAGTCCTTGTACATATTGAATACGTGATAGGTTGGTGTCAATACCATGTGACCTGTGCCCTTGGTGTCGGTAAGAATCATAGACTGAAGCACGTTCACTACCTGTGCGATGTTTGCCATCTTTACACGGTCGGCATGGCGATGGAACACGTTCAGCGAGAGAGCTGCCACAAAGGCATCACGCATACAGTTTTGCTGGTAGAGATGTCCCTTGATGGTGCCAGGCTCCTCGTCCCACCATGTGCCCCATTCATCTACAAGAAGACCGATTTGCTTTTTAGGGTCAGCCTTGTCCATGATAGCTTCGTGCTTCTTGATTACGTCCTCGATTTCGAGGCATTTGCCCATAGTCCAATAGTAGTCGTCGTTGCTAAACTTGGTAGCAGAACCTTTACTGCCATTCCATCCTGTCACTGTATAATAATGTAAGGAGATACCATTGGCACGATGTCCCACACGATCCATCAGCACCTTGGTCCAGTTATAGTCGTAGTCGCTGGCACCTGATGCAATCTTGTATAACTCGTTTCCATCATAGTTGCGGCAATACACGGAGTAGCGACGGAAGAGGTCAGCGTAGTACTCTGGTCGCATATTGCCTCCGCATCCCCAACTTTCATTGCCTACTCCTAGGTATTTTACCTTCCAGGCTTTGTCGCGTCCGTTTTGTCGTCGAAGCTTTGCCATTGGGGTGTCGCCGTCGCTGGTCATGTATTCCACCCATTTGGCTAACTCCTCTACAGTGCCAGAGCCTACATTACCACTGATGTAAGGCTCGCATCCCAACATCTCGCATAGGTTCAGAAACTCGTGTGTTCCGAATGAATTGTCCTCAATGGTGCCACCCCAATTGTTATTTTGCATCTTTGGGCGATTCTCGCGAGGTCCGATGCCATCCATCCAATGGTACTCATCGGCGAAGCATCCTCCTGGCCATCTTAAAACAGGAACCTTCAAGTCTTTGAGAGCTTGGAGCACGTCGTTGCGATAACCCTGCGTGTTAGGAATCTTGGAATCAGGACCTACCCAGAGTCCTCCGTAGATACAGCTGCCAAGATGCTCGGCAAACTGACCATAGATTTCTCTGTTAATCTTTTGCTTGCCTTGGTTTACATGGATTGAGCCCGTCACATCCTGAGCCTGAGCTGAGAATGCAACAGCTGTAGATAATAGAGCGGTTGCGAAAAGTCTGTTCATATTATTATAGTTGTTGTTTCTGTTGATTAATGTTTATAGGTAATACGTTCGTGAGGGAAAATCCCCCACAAACGCATTGAACATTTTATGTTTTTTATTATTTCTTGTTCTCTACAGCTGCCTGCTCGATAGCCAAACCGGCTTTGTAGGTCTCAATGTAATTGTCGAAGCCTGCAACGTCCTCGGCTGTTGGAGCAATTTCCACACCTGTGTTGCCTGCGAATACCTTCTTGTCGAGGTAGTCGGCGAGGCTGAGCTTCTCATCATTGTTTACTAGATAACCTGCGAGCAATGCGATGCCCCAAGCGCCACCTTCGCCAGCTGTCTCCATGACAGAGATAGGGGAATTGATGGCTGCGGCGAGGATGCGCTGACCCACGCCCTTGGTCTTGAACAAGCCGCCATGACCTGTGATGCGGTCTACCTGTACCTTCTCGTCCTTGAACAATACGTCGTTGCCAATCTTCAATACGGCTACAGAAGCGTAGAGGTTCGCACGCATGAAGTTGGCGAGGTTGAAGTGGTCGTTGGCAGAGCGAACGAACATTGGGCGACCCTCTGCGAGACCCGTTACAGGCTCACCAGAGATGTAGTTGTAGGCAACCAAGCCACCGCAATCAGCATCGCCCTCAAGAGCGTGGTTGTAGAGCTTGCCGAATACCTCGTTCATATCTACTGGTACGCCGAGCAACTCCTGGTACTGCTTGAAGAGACCTACCCATGCATTGAGGTCGGAAGTACAGTTGTTGCAGTGAACCATTGCCACTGGGCTACCGTCTGGAGTTGTCACCATATCAATGACTTCGTAAGGTTTGCTCAAGGCTTTCTCCAATACAATCATGGAGAACGAAGAGGTACCTGCACTTACGTTACCTGTGCGCTGGCGAACCGCGTTGGTGGCTACCATACCTGTGCCTGCGTCACCCTCTGGAGGGCAGAGAGGAGCACCAGCCTGTAGATTGCCAGATGGATCGAGCTTCTTGGCACCTTCCTCGGTCAATACGCCTGCGTCTTCGCCTGCGTTCAATACCTCTGGGAGAATGTCGAGAATCTTCCAGCCCAAGTTCTTAGGCTCGATGAGCTTGTCGAACTTAGCAACCATCTCTGCATCGTAGTTGTTGGTGTTGGAGTCGATAGGGAGCATACCAGATGCGTCGCCTACGCCCAATACCTTCTTGCCTGTCAACTGCCAGTGGATGTAACCAGCGAGCGTTGTGAGGAAGTCAATCTTGTTTACGTGCTCCTCGCCATTGAGGATAGCCTGGTAAACGTGAGAGATGCTCCAGCGCAATGGGATATTGAAGTGGAAGAGCTCAGAAAGCTCTGCCGCAGCCTTGGCTGTGTTGGTGTTGCGCCAAGTGCGGAAAGGTACGAGGATGTTCTGATCCTTGCCGAAAGCCATGTAGCCGTGCATCATCGCAGAGATACCGATGGCTGCCAACTGCTTGATTTCGCAGTCGTACTCAGCCTTCACGTTCTTGCGAAGGTCTGCGTAGCAATCCTGCAAGCCCGCCCAGATGTTTTCGATGCTGTAGGTCCACAAGCCGTCTACCAATTGGTTTTCCCACTCGTGGCTACCCTGTGCGATAGGGTTGTTATCTGTGTCGATCAAGACTGCCTTGATTCGGGTAGAGCCAAACTCGATACCGAGAATCGCCTTGCCAGCCTCGATTGTTTGTTTTGCGTTACTCATTTTGATTGCAATGTTAAATGTTAAATGTTAAGTGTTAAATGGTTTGTCGAAAGTAAAATGAAGCAACCTGTATGGCGTATGCCTAATTTACTATTCAACATTTAACACTTAACATTAAAATACTTTTACTTCAACGCCTTGTTGAGCATGTAGTAGATCTCATTGTTGCGAAGCTGCTGCTTGAAGCTGCGGAGGTCGGTATTCTTGTCGATGTTGACAAACTCGATGCCGAGGATCTCGCAGAAGTCCTCCCAGTAGTCGGCAGTGATGTCGTAAGAGAATGCGCTGTGGTGTGTACCACCAGCGAGAATCCATGCTCCTGCGCCTACCTCGAATGATGGCTGTGGTACCCAGAGAGCAGAAGCTACAGGGAGCTTAGGCATCTCCTGAGGCTCGATGCACTCTACCTCGCTTGCGATGAGACGGAAACGGTTGCCAAGGTCAACTACGGTAGCCTTGATTCCCTTGCCTGTCTTAGAGGTGAACACGAGACGAGCGGTCTGTGACTTGCGGATACCGATGCCGAGGAAGTGGACCTCCAACTTTGGCTTGTCGGTAGCGATGAGAGGGCAAACCTCCAACATGTGGCTCTGAAGGCTTGATGTCTGGTCCTTGGCGAAGTTCAATGTGTAGTCTTCCAAGAAAGAGCACCCCTTCTCCAAGCCCTGGTTCATTACCCAGAGTGTGCGGTAGAGGCAAGCTGTCTTCCAGTCGCCCTCAGCACCGAAACCATAACCCTCGGCCATCAAGCGCTGTGAAGCCAAACCAGGAATCTGGTCGAAGCCAACGAAGTTAGGATCGTTGACATCAGCGTCGCCGAGGTCGTCGAAGTTGGTTGTGAATGCAATGGCACCCTCGTCCTTCAATACACGGCGGAGAGCGATTTCAGCCTTGGCAGAGTTCTTTACCTTCTCCCAGTAAACTTCCTCGCCGCTTTCGTCGATCTTGATGGTGTATTCCTTCTTGTACTCCTCTACGAGTGCATCAGCCTCCTCGTCGGTTACCTTCTTGAAGTACTCCATGAGCGAAGATACTGGGTAATAATCTACGTGGTAGCCCAAGCGCTGCTCGAATTCCACACGGTCGCCATCAGTTACGGCTACATTGTTCATGTTCATACCGAACATCAAGCAGCGTACGTTGTGAGCATCAGCTACACCGGCAGCTACACGAGCCCAAGTAGCAATCTGCTTCTGAGCCTCCTCGCTCTTCCAGTAGCCTACCACTACCTTGCGAGGTACGCGCATACGAGTGCAGATATGACCGAACTCGATGTCGCCGTGAGCAGACTGGTTGAGGTTCATGAAGTCCATATCGATATCCTTCCAAGGCAACTCAGCGTTGTACTGGGTGTGGAAGTGGAGGAGAGGCTTCTGGAGAGCCTGCAAGCCCTTGATCCACATCTTGGCTGGAGAGAATGTGTGCATCCATGTGATGATACCCACGCACTTCTCGTCGTTGTTGGCAGCCTTCATCACAGCCTCTACCTCTGCAGAAGAGTTAGCTGTACCCTTGTAAACTACCTTGATAGGGATGATACCGCTGTTGTTGAGGCCATCTACCATATCCTTGGAGTGACCGTCTACTATCTTTACTGTCTCGCCTCCGTAAAGAAGCTGTGCACCAGTTACAAACCAAATCTCGAAATTTTCAAATGCTTTTACCATGATTGTTGTTGTTAAATTGTTATGTTATTTATATGATTTTCTATATGATATACGCTAGTTTTCCATCCCTGATGTTATGGGGCGGAGCTTGTCGTGTTTTTGCATATTTAGTGCTTTTTCTTCTGTCCGTAGTAAGCGTTTGGACCGTGCTTGCGGCTGAAGTGCTTCTCTACGAGCAATGGGTTCATTGTGGTGTTAGGGTTCACGCTGAACGAGATGAACGCCATCTTAGCCACCTGCTCGGCTACCACTGCGTGGTATACTGCCTCGTCGGCATCCTTGCCCCATGTGAAAGGACCGTGGTTCTTGACCAATACGCCTGGCGTGTGAACAGGGTTGATGTTGTCCTTCTTGAAGCGGTCTACGATGACAACGCCTGTGTTGTACTCATACTCAGCCATCATATCCTCGGTCATAGCATCGGTGCAAGGGATGCAGTCGTGGAAGTAGTCGGCGTGAGTAGTGCCGATGTTAGGGATGTCCATGCCAGCCTGGGCCCAAGCTGTGGCGTATGTAGAGTGTGTGTGAACCACACCGCCCAACTCTGGGAATGCGCGATACAATACCAAGTGGGTTGGGGTGTCTGAAGATGGATTCAAGTCGCCCTCTACCACCTTACCTGTCTCTAGGTCTACTACAACCATGTCGCTAGCCTTCATGGTGTCGTAGCTTACGCCAGATGGTTTGATGACAACAAGACCTTTCTCACGGTCGATGCCACTCACGTTACCCCATGTGAAGAGCACGAGGTTGTGCTTTACGAGGTCAAGGTTTGCCTTGAACACTTTTTCTTTTAATTCTTCTAACATAATATATTCAATTTAAGTTATTGATGCTATTTGATTATATCATTTACGATATCGTCTTTATATTGTTTATCTTGTTCAATGATATTGACTAAATATCTTTTTCAAATATGGTTCGTTGAACCTATCTCTATATATTGTTTCTCTTTTGCTTAAGAGATGAGTTGATTTCTATTTCAAGTTGAACGACGGATCCTCCTCATAAGCTTTCTTGTTGAAGCGATAGAGGGCAGCTCCTCGTTTAGATGTAACTTTATCTATGAGTTCTGTCTTTTCGATGAATTCGATATCCTTCACGCGTTTGCGGAAGTTTCTCTTGTCTATTTCTTCGCCCATTACAGCTTCGAACACATGCTGTAGCTGGGTCAATGTAAAGAGGTTGGGCAGGAGCTTAAAGCTCAAAGGCTCGTGATTGATTCGGCGACGTATCTGCGATATGGCATTGCGAATCATAGTTTTGTGGTCGGAGTATAGCTCAGGAAGTTCCTTGAGGCTCACCCATTCAAGTCCATGTTCGATTCGGAGTGTATCATCATAATCCACCACATTGATAAGGGCGCAATAAGCGATGGAGATAACTCGTTCTCCAGGGTCACGGTCGATACGACCGAAAGCTCCCACTTGACGAATATAGAGGTTTCTCATACCTGTAAGTTCAAGGATTACTCGGTTGGCAGCATCTTCCAGATTCTCGTTGGCACCAACGAAACCACCGTAGAGTGACCATTCGCCACGTCCAGGGTCCATTTGGCGTTTGCCAATCAACACTTGCAAGTCGCTGCCGTCGAATCCGAAAATAATACAATCGACGGATACTAATACCTTGGAGTATTCATTATAAAATTGCGTCATGGTCGTTGATATTATATCTAATGTTGATGGAAATTGATAGTTATCTATTTTGAAAAGGATAGGCTGGAGCCTTCATAACTCATCGGGAGCACGAAGTCTCCAGCCTGTCTTTTAGAGTATATAAGTTTCGATTTACCAGAAGTATGCATAGAATGCTGCGCAAAGACCTACTACAACGAGTGTACCTACCACATCGAACCAATCCCAGCTCTCACGGATAGACTTCTTGAAGTCTGATGTGAAGGTGATGGCCTCTACTTGCTCCTTACTAGGAGCAGGGGTGAAGCAGCTTACTACAATCATGAAGATGATGAGGAACACAAGCAACCAGCACTCGAATACCAGCCAGTTGGTCTGCCAAAACCAGGTGGTGTGCTCCCAGAACGCTCCGTCCATTGTAGCCTTGCCTGTATCAGTGATAACGTTCGTAACGAGACGCACCATACCGATGAGGAAACCGAATATCATAGTGTATTCACCAGCCTTAGGTGTAATTTTCTTAGAGAAAATACCCATAGCGAATACGGCTACCATTGTAGGTGCCAGTAAAGACTGGATACCCTGGAGGTAGTTGTACAATGTATCCATTTTCATCATAATAGGTAACCAAGCGAAACCGAGAATTACAACTACAACTGTAGCGATTCGCCCTACGAGTACGTAGTGAGCCTCAGACATACCTTTCTTCAATGGCTTGTAGAAATCTTCGGTAAAGAGGGTAGCGCAAGAGTTAAAGAATGCTGCCAATGAGGCTACGAGGGCACAGATGAAACCGATTGTCACAATACCCTTGATACCTGCAGGAAGTACTTTCTTCACCATAATAGCGAAGGCTGCATCGGTGTTCTCCATTTGGATGGCTCCCTTCTGTGCCAAAGCTGCCGCAATCATACCAGGAATCAAGAACATGAAACAAGGAAGAACCTTGAAGAAACCTGCGGCGATGGTACCACGGCGAGCACGTTTCATTACAACTGCGTTGCTTTCGCCAGGAACCTGACCTAACACACGCTGTACGATGTGCTGATCCGTACACCAATACCAGAAACCGATGATGGTTGCGCCGATGAATACGACGAAACCCGGATACTCTTGATACATGGAGTCACCTGCCTCCCAGTGGAACATGTGGGTAGTGCCGTAACCATTGTTAAGCTTACCGCAATAGTCCATCATATCTGTCCATCCAACTGAGATGCTACCACCGCCGAGGGTAGAAAGACCAAGGAAAAGCACTAAGAAAGAACCGATGACAAGGATTGGAGTCTGGATAGTGGAAAGTGTCATCACACCCTTCATACCACCGAATACGGTGAAGATAGTGGTGAGAATTATCAAGCCGATAGCTCCTACCCAGAAGTTCAAGCCCCAAAGATATTCGAAGAAGATACCTCCAGTAAGGGCTGTAACACTCACCTTAGTAAGAATGTAGGCCACTAGTGTAATAATGGAAAGCCAAGAACCTGTGCGCTGTGTATAGCGGAATTTCAGGAAGTCTGGCATCGTGATAATCTTGCCCAACTTGTTGATGAGCAACTGATAGAAAGGTACAAACAACCAACCCAAGATGAGGATCATCCAACCCTGCATTTCCCAGTGGGCCATACCTACTCCACTCTTGGCACCTGTACCAGCAAGACCAACGAGATGCTCGGAACCAATGTTAGCGGCGAAAATAGCCATACCGATAACATACCAAGGTTCACCTTTACCAAAGAGGTAAGCTGATGAGTCTTCGCCTTTCTGTGACTGTCTGTCTTTTACAATCGCATGCCAAACTGCCCATATTACGCCAATCACACCGATGGCGAGAACAGCCCAGTCGAGCCATACGAATTCTGTTGAATTCCAATTCATAATTTCTTAAAAGATTGTTTATTTATTTATTGTTTATTCTATACTTCTGTTTGGTTCTGTTGATTCGTACTTTTATTCGGCTTTCTAGCGGAGTTCTTGTCTCCGCTAGAAAAGCGGTTATTCTTAAAATTCTCCTTGTCACAAAGCCAACAAAGCCTTATCTCGTATTCCTAATCTTAAGTTTATTTCTTGACACTAAACTTGTAAGCAAGGTGTGAGTAATATTTCTCACCAGGCTTCAATGTCGCATCGGTCCAACCTTTAACACCCTGAGCAACCTTGGTTGGAGAGTCTGGATATTTCTGGCTCTCGAAGCACACGCTCACGTGCTTAGGATATTTAATGCCGTGCTTTCCTGGGATACCTGTCCCCTGAAAGTTACCTGTGTAAACCTGGATGCCTGGCTCATTGGTGAATACTTCAAGAAGAATTCCGCTCGTTGGAGAGTAGAGGCTTGCGCAAACGGTCTTGTCGTCGCCCTTGCCATCCTTATATGTATTCAAGCACCAGTTGTGATCGTAACCAGTGGCATTCTTGATCTGGTCGAAGTTGTAATCCACTTTCTTAACAATCTCGGTAGGAGTGCGGAAGTCCATTGGTGTTCCCTCAACATCCTTGATTTCTCCAGTTGGGATGTAAAGTTTGTCAGCTGGGGTGAACTTGTCTGCGTTAATATACATGATTTGATTAAATCCTTCTTTTGAAGGATCCCCATTCAGATTGAAATAACTATGGTTAGTCATATTGACCACAGTCTCCTTATCTGTAATAGCGCCGAACACGATGTCAAGTGTGTTATTGCTCTTCACTGTGTAAGTGGCAGTGGCAGTAACGTTGCCTGGAAAACCATTTTCGCCGTCCTTGGCATTGATTGTAAATGTCACAGAAGAATCATTCTTTTCTGTGATGTCATATACTTGATTCAACCATCCGGTAGCACCACCACCATGAAGACAATTTCCATTGTCGTTTGGTTTCAACTTGTAAGTGGAATCACCGAGAATCAACTTCGCATTTTTGATGCGGTTGGCATAGCGACCTACAGAAGAACCATAGTCAGAAGGAGAATTAAGAGTGTCAGCATACTGATGGATGTTGTCGTATCCAAGTACTACGTCGGTTGGCTTGCCATCCTTGTTCGGGACAGAGATAGATACGACACGCCCACCATAATTGGTGAGGCAAACCTCCATGCCGTTGGCATTCTTGAGAGTTACTAACTCAGTCTTCTTTCCTAATACAGTAGAATCAAAATCTGCTGGATTTAAACCAGACTGCGTAAGACTAGCATTGCTGCTTGAAGAACAAGCTGAGAGTGTAGCGATTGCCGCAAAACCAACTCCCATAAAAAGGCTCTTTACGTTGTTCATTTCTAGGTTGTTTTATGTTGTTTACTAATTTTGGGTGTAAAATTACAATAATATTTTGAAACGGCAAGCTTTTTCCTTAACTTTTTTCATCGAGAAGTGTCTTTTTAACACTATTTGTACATAAGTGACGTTTTTATAGTGATTTTATGATTAAAATTCAGTTTCATGATGAAAAAAATATGGCTTAGCTAGTTGTGTAATATAAAGACAATTACCAACCAATCTGTACTGTTGTTTTTTGGGGGTTACAATAAATTGATACTGTCCCCATCTGATATTGGAAATGGATAAAACAAGGGCATACCTGTATAGTGCCGTGGATATAGTTATCCCCAGATACGGTAGATTCTATACATAAAGAATTTTACATCAATAACTCCATGAAGTCGAGTTCTGATTTTTTTACCTTAGAGTTGAAGGATTTGGTGGAGAACGGGATAGAGCAAACCAGCCGTGTTTTTTACCTTGTGCAATGCAAATGCGTCCTAGAATTCAAGCTATTGACCTGTGCATTTTTTTTACGAAAAGAGCACAATACCTATAGATATATCTCTACACTGGGTGAAAGGTGAGAAGACAGACTTCGGTCTCACGGCAAAGCAACATAAATACCGTTATACTAAAAAGCGCAAGGAAGAAAATCCCGATTCCATAATATTCATAGAGCTAACGGAGTCAAAGCTTCAATTAGCCGTGGAAATGCTAAAGCGAGCAGGTGCATATAAGAGTCTTCATGCCAAGTATGAACTATGTGACAACTGGTTCACTTGTGAGTACTTCATCTGTGGAGTTCTGAAACTCGGCAAGGGAGCTTTGCACCTCGTAGGATTGGCGAAGATGGGCAACGCCAAATACTCAGTATATAGCAAGTCACACAATACATTGGAACTGAGAGCATTATACAAAGGCAACTCACAATATTGCCATAACTGTAGACACTACAAATGCCATTATATCGCATTTAAAAGCAAGTTGGGAGAACAATCAGTACACATCTTCCTTATCAGATATGAAAGGAATCAGAGTTGGAATATTTTGCTAAGCACAAAATTAGCATGTCTTTCGTCAAGGCCTTTAAAGTTTACCAGATTAGATGGAACATAGAGGTTCTGAACATGGAATGCAAGCAATACCTAGGTATAGGAACATATGCAGGTAGAGACTTCGATGCACAAATTGCCGGCTGCACGCTCTGTTTCCTCACATATATTATCATAGCCTTGGAGAAGAGATTTTCGTAACATGAGATTATGGGAGAACTATTCTCTAATCTGAAAGAAGACCTTATGGCATTGACTCTTTAGAAGCGAGTGCTTGCTTGCATACAGAGACTGTCGGAGGTTCTCTGTGTGCATCTTGGCGTTACTATAGAGGGGCTGGGAGAGAGTCTCATCAATGACGACGAGGCTGCCTCTGCTCGTTTGATTATGGCTAAAGCCTTAGAATATAGGAAACAAGCAAGAACATTGGTATGAAACACTTTTTGAGTAAAAGTTAAAACACCTTGTTTGTAGGGTTTGGAGCGCATTTTGCCCTACAATAATGCCCTACAAATGGGGTGGAAAACTTTAGTTAATTATACTGTCCACATTCGTCACGGACATCCTCTTATTAGGTTTTCTTTACCATTCTTTTGTTTTAACCGTGCTGGCTAAAAGGGGACTTTACTCTCTATTAGCGCATATCGAAACAGACTTAGAATGATATCAAGAGAGAGTCTTGACAGGCAATTAAGACGCCAAGACTCTCTTTTTAATATCATTTTATATCAAGCTAAATTCTATCTTGGAGAAGTTTCCAAGTTCTAAATGAATTCTTGGATTTAGCAAACTTTGTGAGAGCCCTCAGAGATAACTACCGGATATACCTCAGGAGCATGGCCGTACTTGGCTTTGAACTTAGCGGTGACATCTTCGACAAACTTGTCGTAAATGTCGTCTTTTACCAAGTTGATGGTGCAGCCACCGAAACCACCACCCATGATGCGGCTACCCGTAACACCATCTTCCTTTGCTACATCGTTCAAGAAATCGAGTTCTTCGCAACTTACCTCATACTCCTTGCTCAATCCATGATGAGTTTCATACATCTTTTGACCTACTGTCTCGTAGTCACCCTTCTCAAGAGCATCGCAGACAGCCAATACACGATCTTTTTCACCCAATACGAAGTGAGCGCGGCTGTAATCCTCTTCGCCTACTTCAGCACGGACTTCCTCAAGCTGCTCCCATGTGCAGTCGCGCAGGGTATCAAACTTGGTCTCCGGATGTTTTGCAGCAATGTGCTTAACCACATTCTCGCAAGAATTGCGTCGGTCATTGTAAGGGGAGCCTGCCAACTCGTGCTTTACCTTAGAGTTTACCAAACAGAGCTTATAACCTTTAGGCTCAAATGGGAAGTATTCAAACTCACGACTGTTGCAATCGAGGCGCATCAACTTGCCTTCTTTGCCAAATACAGAAGCGAACTGGTCCATAATACCACAGTTAACACCAATATACTTGTGCTCAGTAGCCTGACCTGCCAAGACCAAATCCCATTTAGATACCTTGTTGTCGCCGAAGAGGTCATTCAAAGCGAAAGCGAAGCAGCTTTCGAGCGCTGCTGAAGATGACATACCAGCTCCCAATGGCACATCGCCATAGAATGCTGCGTTAAAACCTTTAACGTCAACTCCCAAAGCCTTCATCTCCTGGCATATACCGTAGATATAACGAGCCCAAGATGCTCGAGGTCCCTGAGGGTCATCAACCTTGAATTCTACACGGTCCTTCAAGTCGATAGAGTAGAGCATCACGGTGTTTGTTCCGTTAGGGCGAATCTCTGCCATAATACCTTTGTCAACAGCTCCCGGAAATACAAATCCACCGTTATAGTCGGTGTGCTCGCCGATGAGGTTGATACGTCCTGGAGACATATAAATGTTACCTGTCTTACCATCGAAATGCTTGATAAAGCGGCTTCTTACTTTTTCAATATCCATAATACTATTAGTTTAAAATTGTTATAATTAGAATGATTTGTCATTATGTTTCATCCCGAGAACTACCGAAATAGAGCACTTCTCGGGATGAGTAGTTTTCTGTTTGTTAATCTACAGGGATGTCCTTGTTTACATTCTTGCAACCCACGAGTGCGTAGAAGAGAATGTAGGCCACCATACCGATTATCACCCAATAAGAGGCAATAGGACCAGCAGCCTTGGCGATGGCATCCTGGATGAGAGGCATAACGCCACCACCTACTACCATCATCATAAAAATACCAGATGCTTGAGCGGTATATTTGCCAAGTCCTTCAACGGCAAGGTTGAAGATTCCACCCCACATGATGGAGGTGCAAAGACCGCAAAGAGCGATGAGTACGCACTTAGTTGGAACGGTGAAAGCGACAATACCTGTTCCATGGTCGTCAAGCTTCAGAAGATTTGTAATCTCCGAGTCGCCTGCCAAAGAGAAATTCATTGTATTGCTTTCAGGTAAGAAGATAGCGATGACCAACAAGGCAATGGCTACCACAGATACCGTGGTCATCTGTACTCTTGTAGAGATGCTTCCACTGATAAAAGAGCTGAGGAAACGACCACACATCATCAACAACCAATATACGGCGGCGAACGCACCACCTACGGATGCCGCACCAGTGAAGTCCATATTTGAAATATAGAAGTTGAGCTGTGCAGGAATACCAATCTCGACACCTACATAGAAGAAGATACCGATGACACCAAGCACGCAATGGCGGAACGCCCAAGGGCTACGCTCGTATGTCGCATTGTCCTTCTTGGCATTTGGCTCAGGAATCTCCACGTAAGAAATAATGAAGAAAGCTGCGATAAAGACAGCCATTCCTATGAAGAGAAGAGGAGCAACGTCGCTCATACTTGTCTGTGCTGTAACAGTACCAACAAGCACACCTGCCAACAATGGGGTCAGGGTACCTGTGAGAGAGTTCAATGTTCCACCAATCTGGATGAGCTGGTTACCACGGTTACCACCACCGCCAAGCAGGTTCAACATTGGGTTAACTACCGTGTTGAGCATACATACGCAGAAACCGCAAATGAAAGCACCCAACAAGTAAATGATGAGATTGAGGCAGACTGCACCAGATTTCAAAGTGAAGACTACAATATCATCACCAAAGAGGCTAGATAGGTATTGTACCAACAAGCCAACGATACCGAAGGCAAGGGCGATGAGTGCAGTTTTCTTGTATCCTTTGCTTTCCAACATCTTTCCAGCAGGAATACCCATGAAAAGGTAAGCTGCAAAGTTCATAAAGTTACCCATCATAGAGGCCCATGTGTACTTAAAGCCCCAAATGTTGCCAAATGGCGCTCCCATGTTTGTAACGAACGAAATCATTGCAAATATAAAACACATGGTTATAATTGCAACAATACGGCTGTTCTTGTTTCCGATTTTTTGTTCCATTGTTTAATTCTGATAGTTGATATTTGTTATTTTATTGTTTATTCTCGGCGGTTCTCGTATTTTGCCACAAAAAGGAGCAACTGCCTCTGCTTAGTTTTGATAGAGGCAGCAACTCCTAATATTTTAAATGCTTGTAGTTTTATTTCTCTACACCAAACTTATAGATTGTTTTCTGAGTGTAAGTTTCTCCTGGCTTCAAACGGCAGCTAGGAAAATATGGATGGTTAGGAGTATCTGGGAACTTCTGTGCCTCGAAGCAAACTGCGCTGCGGCGAGGGAAGGTAGCTCCATGCTGTCCCTTGATGCCAGCCAAGAAGTTGCCGGTGTACATTTGCAGACCTGGCTCTGTGGTGTAAACCTCCATGGTGCGGCAGCTCACAGGATCCTTGATCTTAGCAGCGAAACTCAACTCGCCTTCCTCTTTCTTGTTCAATACATAGTTATGGTCGTAGCCCTGACCGTTCTTGATCTGCTCGTTGTCTGCATTGATGTCCTGACCGATTGGCTTTGGTGTGCGGAAATCGAATGGTGTGCCCTCTACCTTAAGAATCTCACCTGTAGGGATAGATACCTTATCTATAGGGAGATAGTAGTCTGCGTTAACTTGACAGATGATGTTGTCGATAGTTGGGGTAGGGTTAGCGATGCCCTGGATTGAGAAGAAGCCATGATGTGTCAAATTCACGATGGTCAACTTGTTGGTTGTAGCCTGATACTTAATAACAAACTCATTGTCGTCGGTCAAAGTATATGCAACCCAAACTTCCATCTCGCCAGTGAAACCTTCCTCGCCGTATGGACTGGTGTATTTCAACACAACAGCATTGTCACTCATACGAGTGGCATCCCATACATGTCTGTGGAAACCTGTAGGACCTCCATGCAAATGGTTAGGACCATCGTTGCATGCCAACTGATATTCCTTTCCATGAAGGGTAAACTTACCTTCCTTAATACGGTTGCCATAGCGACCGATGAGTACGCTCAAGAATGGTTCTGGAGAGTTGATGACATCCTGTATGTTGTCGTGACCCTGAATGAGGTTGGCGTAGTTGCCATCCTTGTCAGGCATCATGATGGCAACGACTGCTCCACCGTAGTTCGTCACAGCAACCTCATTGCCTTGCTTGTTTCTCAACACGAAGAGATCAGTCTTCTTACCATTCACTGTGGTCTGAAAATCTTCTCTTTTCAAACCACATTTGTTAACTGGTTCTGTATTCATAATATCTCAATTTTGTTTAGTTACTATACTTTTGGTCTAAAGTATTACACTGCAAAGTAACGAAAAAAAAATGAATAAAGCAAATTATTTGGCAATTATTTGATTTAAAAAATCTAAAAATATCTATGAGAGCAAGTCAGCCACTACATAACTAGATCCACCAATAAAGATGAAGTCGTCAGCGTTCGCTTTCGTCATTACAGTGTTATATGCTTCTTTTACAGAAGAATACGTTTTTCCGTTCAAGCCTCTCTCTGAAGCTATCTGCTGCAACTTCCTGACGGGGATTGCTCTTTTGGTAGAAGGTTGTGTCCAGTAGAAAAGTGTGCGGCAGTCCGCTTTTTTCAGCAACTCAAGTACATGGTTTACATCTTTGTCATCTACCATTCCAAATACAATATGAGTCTTTGGCCTTTTGGCGGCCTCGTTGAATATCTGCTTGCTTAGGTATTCCCATCCAGCCAGATTGTGACCTGTGTCGCATACTACGTATGGGGTTTCGCTCAAAATTTCCCATCGTCCGCGCAAGCCTGTCAAGTCGCACACGTGCTCAAAGCCGTTTTTTATTGCTTCCTGACCTACAATAGAGTGGTCTGCGAGAAAATCGGATGCTGTAAGTATTGTGTTCAAATTCTTCTTTTGGTAGTTTCCTAAAAGTTGATAATTGATGAGTTTGCCATCTGTTAGTTTATAACTTCCGTACCATTTACCATCTATTTTCTCTAGGCTGTAATTGGATTCTTCGCCGCCGAAGTAGCGGTTTTCCGCCAATTGGATGGGAGCATGTTTCTTTTCTGCGACTTCTTCGAAAACTGGCCACGTCTCCTCATGTCTTTCTCCTATTATCACAGGTACACCTTCTTTTATGACGCCAGCTTTTTCTCTTGCTATCTTAGCTAGAGTGTCGCCCAAGAACTGCGTATGATCGAAACTGATATTGGTGATGACGGAAAGGATTGGGGTGATGATGTTTGTGCAGTCGAGGCGACCGCCTAGACCTACTTCGATGACAGCGTAATCTACCTCTTGCTCGGCGAAATACTTAAAAGCCATGGCTGTGGTCAGTTCGAAGAAGGATGGATGAAGAGGCTCGAAGAAAGCACGATTTTCCTCCACGAAGTCGATGACATATTGCTCTGGCACGCATTCGCCATTGACACGTATGCGCTCACGGAAATCGACGAGGTGAGGGGAAGTGTAGAGACCAACTTTGTAGCCCTGGCTCTGAAGAATGGCAGCGATGGTGTGGGAACAAGAGCCTTTTCCATTGGTACCGGCGACGTGGATAGTCTTATATTGAAGATGTGGATGACCGAAATGCTCGTCGAGAGCGAGTGTAGTCTGTAAGCCTGGCTTATAAGCCTTCGCACCTATCTTCTCGAAAACTGGGGTGCTATTAAATAGATATTCTATCGTTTCTTGATAATTCATAGTCTATTATCTTAATTGTTATCTTTATTTTAATCTTAATTATTCATTCTCACATTGCTATTCTTGCATTTCGTTTCACACATATATAATTGTATGTTATAATGCTATTATTATATATTATACAGTGTACAAACGAAAATAGGCAATCCAAGCACTAGTGGTTTCTAGCGTTTGCGATTGCCTATTTAAACTTATTTATTATTTATCATTAACATTCCTCGCCTTTCCCGAAAGTCCTGCTTCTGAGCAAGATATAGTCTATTTGTTAAACAGATTCTTTATACTGTCGAAGATGGACTTCTTAGTTGCGTTGTCTGCCTTGAAATTCTCGCATTCCTTGAACTTCTTCACTAATTCCTTCTCCTCCTTGCTGAGGGTCTTAGGGATATAGACGGTGATGTTGACGATGATGTCACCATTTCCGTAACCATAGCCTTTGATGGCAGGCATACCTTTTCCACGCAAGCGAATCTGTTTGCCCGGTTGTGTGCCAGGTTCTATCTTAATGGTGGTATTTCCTTCCATCGTAGGAATTTCTACTTCACCTCCAAGTACGGCAGTAGAGAAGTCGAGAACCAAATTGTAGTAGAGGTCTTTGTCTTTGCGTTCGAACACATCGCTCTTTTCCACACGTACGATTACCTGCAAGTCTCCATTCACACCATTGTGCTTTCCTGCACCACCCTTGCCAGGTACGGTTACCACCATATTGTCATCTACGCCAGCAGGGATGTTGATTTCCACAACTTCTTCGCCAGTCACAATGCCTTCGCCACCGCAAACCTTGCATTTGTTCTTGATGACATGACCTTCACCACCGCAAGTAGGGCAGGCTGCTTGCGTCTGCATGGTTCCAAACATTGAACGAACGGTACGGATGGTGAAGCCAGATCCGTGACAGGTAGGGCAGGTCTCAGGTTGAGCTCCACCTTCGCATCCGGTGCCATGGCATGCGCTGCAAGTGACATCCTTGCGGATTTTGAATTTCTTGGTGCATCCTGCATAGGCTTCTTGCAGCGTAAGCTTTGCTTGTACGCGCAAATCTCTACCCTGATACTGCTGTGGCTGAGAACTACCACCGAATCCAGCGTGCCCACCGAATATATCGCCGAACATCGAGAAGATGTCGTTCATGTCCATGCTGGCGCCACCGCCGAATCCACCGAATCCTCCTTGTGGACCGTCGAATCCGAATTGGTCGTACTGTTGACGCTTCTGAGGGTCGCGGAGCACATCGTAGGCCTCGGCAGCCTCCTTGAATTTCTCCTCGGCTTCCTTGTTGCCAGGGTTGCGGTCTGGGTGATATTTGATGGCTATCTTTCGGTAAGCCTTCTTGATTTCGTCTTCGGATGCTTGCTTGTTTACGCCAAGCACCTCGTAATAGTCTCTCTTAGCCATAGCTACATTATTTTTCTATAGATTGATGATACTGAATGATGATTGAATGATGATTCTATGAATGATGCGTTTCTGCTCTTCCTCTTTGAGCTTGTAGATTTTTATTGACCTACAGCCACTTTAGCATGGCGTATCACCTTGTCGTTGAGGGTGTAGCCTGTCTGAACGCAGTCGATAATCTTGCCCTTCTTCTCGTCGCCCATTCCTGGAACCATAGCGATCGCCTCGTGGTAATCAACGTCAAAGTCCTTGTCAGCAGTGTCAATTTTCTTCACGCCCAAACCTTCGAGAGCCTTGACAAACTTGTTGAAAATCATCTGTACGCCTTCCTTGATTACCTTAGGGTCTTCGCTCTTGTCTGCAAGAGCACGCTCGAAGTCGTCGAGCACAGGAAGGATGGCAGAAATGGTTTTCTCTCCGCCATTGAGGATAAGTTCAGCCTTCTCCTTGAGGGTGCGCTTGCGATAGTTCTCGAATTCTGCAGTCTTGTAAAGGAGCTGCTTCTTGAGTTCTTCCACTTCCTGCTGAGCCTTTTCCAGTGGACTTAATTCTTTAGCACCATCTTTTTCTGTCGTGTTGTCAGTGCTTTCTGCCGCATTGTCAGTGTTTTCTGCCTGCTTGTCAGCGACATCTTCTTTTATGTCAATATCTTTTGCTCCTTGCTCTTGGCTTTCGCTAGATACCTTATTGTCAGTCTGGTTAGCGCCCTGCTCGGTATTCTCGTTCTTAACCTGCTCTTTAGCGTTACCGTCTTCTATATTAATCTTTTTTCCTTGTGACATAGTCTTAAATTTTTTAAACATGATTATACTTTTTATTGGTTGTAGTGACAAAAAGCGTGCCAACTCGATTCCCATCGAATTGGCACAAACGTTAACCTATATGCAAAATTAAAAAAATCAATTGGTCTTTATTGTAAACCGTACATTTTAGCTTTCTGCTCCTTGATGCCTTCATCGTAGATGTACTCATCGTATGACATCAACTTGTCGATGGTGCCTGATGGTGTAAGCTCGATGATTCGATTGGCCACAGTATTGATGAATTCGTGGTCGTGGCTAGAGAAGAGGATATTGCCCTTGAATGCCACCAAGTTGTTGTTGAACGCCTGGATACTTTCCAAGTCCAAGTGGTTGGTAGGGGTATCCAGAATCAAGCAGTTGGCGTTCTGCAATTGCATGCGAGCAATCATACATCTCATCTTCTCACCACCCGAGAGCACATTCACTTTCTTCAACACTTCTTCGCCGCTGAAGAGCATTCTGCCGAGATAGCCCTTCATTGCCACCTCGTTACCTGGACCATACTGGCTCAACCAATCCACGAGGTTCTTGTCGCTTTGGAAGTATGCAGTATTGTCGAGTGGGAGGTAAGCAGTAGTGATGGTCACGCCCCACTTGTATTCACCTGCATCCGCCTTTCGGTTACCATTGATGATTTCGAAGAGAGCGGTCATTGCCTTAGGGTTGTGAGAGAGGAACACTACCTTCTCGCCCTTCTCGATATTGAAGTTGACGTTGTCGAAGAGCACAGTTCCGTCCTCATCGCATGCCTTCAAGCCCTCAACCTCCAAAATCTGGTTGCCTGGCTCACGATCCATTTGGAAGATGATGCCTGGGTATTTGCGGCTAGATGGACGAATCTCCTCAACGTTGAGTTTCTCCAACATCTTCTTTCTAGATGTGGTCTGCTTGCTCTTTGCCACATTGGCTGAGAATCGGCGGATAAACTCCTCCAGTTGCTTCTTCTTCTCCTCTGCCTTCATCTTTTGGTTCTGAGCTTGGCGCAAAGCCAACTGGGAACTTTCGTACCAGAAAGAATAGTTACCGGCGAACATCGTTACCTTGCCGAAGTCAATATCTACGGTCTGGGTGCTGACTGCATCGAGGAAGTGACGGTCGTGAGAAACCACAAGCACGGTTTGCTCAATGTTGCTGAGATATTCCTCCAACCATTCCACGGTGTCGAGGTCGAGGTCGTTGGTAGGCTCATCGAGAAGCAAATTGTCTGGGTTTCCGAAGAGGGCCTTGGCCAGCATCACACGCACCTTTTCTGTATTAGAGAGCTCGCCTACGAGCTTGTCGTGCAATTCTTCCTTCACGCCGAGGTTCTGGAGCAATTGCGCAGCGTTGCTCTCTGCCTCCCATCCGTTCATTTCGGCGAACTTCAGCTCCAGTTCTGCTGCAAGGTTTCCGTCCTCCTCTGTCATCTCTGGCTTTGCATAGAGACGCTCACGCTCCTTCATGTTCTCCCATAATGGCTGGTGGCCCATCAGTACGGTGTCCATCACGCGGAACTCATCGTACTTGAAGTGGTCCTGCTCCAATACGGAAAGACGCTCGCCTGGTCCCATCTCGATAGAACCCTTGTTAGGCTCCAAGTCGCCGCTGATGGCGCGGAGGAGGGTTGACTTACCGGCACCATTGGCACCGATTACACCGTAGATATTACCATGTGTGAACTTGAGGTTTACATCCTTGTAAAGCACTCGCTTACCGAATTGAATAGCAAGATTTGTTACTGTAATCATTCCTTAATTTATCTGTATCTTTTTGTTTTCTTATAACGAATTGCATAGCAAATTCGCTGCAAAATTACAAAAAAATATTTGAAACTCAGAATTTTAGAGTAAAAAAGTACTTAATATTAAGTTAAAATGAGGTAGATTCTTTGTTGTTTTGCCGAAAATCGCTAATTTTGCATCTAAAAATCATAAATATATGAGACCACAGAATAACAAATACAACTATGGCAATCAGCAGGAGTATGCTCACTATACTGTAGGAGCGCCTGCGCCATTGCTTGATTGGCTGCTCGAAAATTTGAAGCAGAGCAAGACCAAGGTGAAGCAAACTTTGCAGGGTAGGGGAATCAAGGTTGACGGAAAGACGGTCACCCAGTTCGACTACGCCTTGAAACCTGGCATGAAGGTGAGCGTGAGCAAGACCAAGAAGAACCAGGAGGTCTTCAAAAGCCGTTATCTCAAAATCGTTTACGAAGACCGCTACCTCATCGTGATAGAGAAAAACGTGGGCATTCTTAGCATGGCTGCCGGACATTCCACACTCAATGTGAAGACCGTGCTCGACGATTATTTCCATAAGACTCGACAAAACTGCCAGGCCCATGTGGTGCATCGCTTGGATAGAGACACCTCAGGATTGATGATTTACGCAAAGGACAAGCAGACTGAGCTTGCTTTGGAGGATGATTGGCACCATAATGTATATGATCGCCGATATGTAGCCTTGGTATCTGGAGAAATGGAGGATGACGAGGGTACAGTAGCCAACTGGCTGAAGGACAACAAGGCGTACATCACATACGCCAGTGATACGGACAATGGCGGCAAGTATGCCGTTACCCATTTTCATACTTTGCAGCGCACCACGAAGCATTCGTTGGTGGAATTTAAGCTTGAGACGGGACGCAAGAACCAAATCCGCGTGCATACTGCCGACTTGGGACATCCAGTTTGCGGAGACATTAAATATGGAAATGGCGACGACCCTTGTGGTCGTTTGTGCCTGCATGCTTATGTGCTCTGTTTCTATCATCCTGTAACTCATCAGCCTTTGGAATTCGAGACCCCGATACCTAAAGAGTTCATCAGGGCGATGAAGGAAGATGAGAGACCAATGGATGGCTCGACAGTTAGAGGCGGACATCCATCGAGAAGCAACGGCAAGTCTAGGAAGGGGGGAAGCAATGGATAATTTCCTCTATTACGCTTTTGCACTCGTGGTCTTGGTCGTGGGGCTTTTCATCCTAAAGAAGGTGGCTACCTGTATGATTAAGATGGTAGTGGGAGTTATTATGTTGGCTGTACTTGTAGCTATATATTGGCTTTATTTATCTTAGCGCAAGTGTCGTATCGTCTTAGCGAATGTCCATAAGCTATAAAGCAAATGTTCTAATCGGTGAAGCAAATGTCTTAAACTACATAAAAAAATCCTCAGCCATACGCTGGCTGGGGATTTTTTATGTAAGTATATTTAAAATGTTTCTATTCGTAATCTTTTAGAGGATTGCCTTCACTGCCTCCAACATGCCCTTCTCCTGGATAAGGTCGAGATCCTTCTTTACCAATTCTGTCAAGCCTGGTACGGTCTCGTTCAAGTTCTCGTGCCAGATGTAGTCGAATGCAAGCACACCTTCTGCGATTTTCTGTGTGTCGCCAGTAGCCCAAAGCTCGGTAAGTTTCTCGATGATCTTTGGGTCATCGTTAGGCTGGATAGGAGCGCCATCCTCGCGAACGCCACCCTTGTAGTAGGTGATGATGGCTGCCAAACCGAATACCAAGCCCTGAGGCAACTCGCCCTTGCGCTCCAAGTAAACCTTCACGCCTGGAAGGTCGCGAGTCTCGTATTTAGGGAATGAGTTGAGCATGATGCTAGTAACCTGATGGTCAACGAATGGGTTCTCGAAGCGCTCCAATACATCAGAGGCGAACTTCTGAAGCTCGTCCATTGGCAAGTTTAATGTCTGCATCAACTCGTCGAACTGTACCTTGTGGATGTACTTACCCAACACAGGGTGCTCGCAAGCGTCGCGAACGATGTTGACGCCGCTCAGATAAGATACAGGACTCAATACGGTGTGAGGACCATTGAGCAATGTAACCTTGCGCTCATGGTATGGCTTCTCGTTGTCGGTGATGAGCACGTGGAGACCTGCCTTGTGAGCAGGGAATTCCTCCTGCATCTGCTCTACAGTCATATTCTCGGCCTTCTCGATTACCCAGAGGTGGAAGCTCTCAGCCTTTACCACGAGGTTGTCCTTATAGCATATCTTCTGCTGGATTTCCTTGATGGTGTCGCGTGGGAATCCTGGCACGATGCGGTCAACGAGTGTGGCGCATACATAGCAGTGATTTGTGAACCACTCCTTGAAGCCCTCGTAATCTGCACCCATGTCTTCTTTCCAAAGCTCGATATACTGGTAGATGCACTCCTTGAGATGGTGACCGTTCAGGAATATCAATTCGCAAGGCATCAGAATCATACCCTTGGATGGGTCGCCCTCGAAGAACTTGTAGCGGTGGAACAACAACTGAACCAACTTGCCAGGGTAGGATGCGGCTGGAGCATCTGCGAACTTGCATGAGTCGTCGAACGCGATACCTGCCTCGGTGGTGTTGGAGATGATGAAGCGCATCTCAGGCTGCTCAGCCAAAGCCATGAAAGCTTGGTTCTGAGAGTATGGGTTCAAACAACGGCTGATGACATCGATGCGCTCCAAGGTGTTAACTGCCTGACCATTCTCCTTGCCCTGGAGGTTTACGTGGTAGAGGCAATCCTGTCCGTTCAACCAGTCAACCATACCCTTTGCCAAAGGCTGTACGACAACCACAGAACCATTGAAGTCGGTCTTCTTGTTCATGTTCCAAACAATCCAATCTACGAATGCACGCAAGAAGTTACCTTCGCCAAACTGGATGATTTTCTCAGGCGCTACGCTCTTAGGAGCGGTACGCTTATTCAATGCTTTAAGCTCTTTCATGATTTGTTTAATATGTTTGTTATTGTTTATTCTTGTTCCGATTTTGAAATCTGATGCAAAGGTATAAAAAAAATCGTTACATTATTCCGAAATCTTGCAAAAATTGTGCGTAAAGGTTTACGCTGGTTGACGTGCTTTTCTTATGGCTTGTACCCACTTTTAGAAAATACTACGCCAGGAAAATATTTTTTCCACGCCAGGAAAAAATATTTTCCTGGCGTAGTAATTTTTAAGCCATCGACTGATAGATTTTCCAATATTAGCTTTGGTGTGACTTTTACTTTACAAACGGCAAAACTTTTGAATCAAAGAAATTGTACTTTCGCACCGAATGACAATCCGAACACATCCCAAAATCCTGCATTGCCATTGCGATAGAAGCGCATGAAATAGATGTCGTTTGTGCCTAGCTCGTAAAAGAGCGTGAAACTCTTGATGCGCTTGCGCCTTGCATTGGGGATGTCGTAGTGGAATCGTTCTCCCAAAGCCAGGTTGGGACGCACACGGGTGGAGAAAGGATAGTAGCCGCTCTCGTACTTGGTAGGCTGCTTGGTCCAGAAGTCGTGTCCAAAAACCGTATTCAGATAGAGGCTGCATTCCAGCGGCTCGAATTGCCATCCTTTGCCAAGCTCTTTTCGCCATGGTATGAAATTCTCTTTGATGGTCATTGTAACCTTCACGGCATCGGAGTCGTATTTCGGCACGATACCAAAGAGCAATTGAGTCTCCCATTGCTTGCTTTTACCATAGTCCCATCCTATTCCTAGAGAGATGATTCCCATATTTCCGCAGGTCTGAATAATGCCTTGTGTTGGCATAAGTATGTCCCAATGCTTGCGGTATTTTTGTACGGTCTTTTCGTATCGACTCAGTGTATCTGATGAAGAAATGTCTATACCAGTTACATCCTTAGCAGAATGACTGATGCCATCTGAGGCACTGGCCATTACGGAAAGCGACAAGAAGAGTAGGATGCAGGATAATGCTTTCCAAAAGCGAATGCCTGTTTCATGGGACAATTTAAAAGTCGATAATCTCATAATGATAATCCTTTGGAGTGATGGTGAATAGATAATACTGACGATACTTACTGCAGCCTTCCATATAGAACATGGTGCCGTCGTTGTAGAGATCTTGCTGTCTCATGTGATGACCGTGACCATCCAGGCAGAACAGAAGATGTGGGAACTGGTGAATGTAGTAATTGAAAACCTTTGCCACATTGTTGTTAAACTGTTCGGAGAAGGGGGCTGCATGCATGCACACGACGGTGCGGTCGAAGCTCAGCGAGTCGGCGGTGCGTTCTGCTTCCATAAAGTCGAAGTTCGGCACTGGGCGTGAATAGTCGTATTCGATGGCATTGGTATTGAGGCAAACGAACTTTACCTTTCCTGCGATGAAGCTGAAGTCGGGATTGCCATAAATGGCTTCATACGACTGATTGCCCGTTCCCAGGCAGTCGTGGTTGCCCAAGAGCACTACCGACGGCATTTGCAACTTCTGGAGTCGATCGCGTGTCCATATCATTTCTTGTGTAGCTCCGAAATCAGAGATGTCGCCGCAGTGAATCACGAAGTCTATGCTGTCTTTTCTTCGGTTGATGTCGCTTACTTCTTTCTCCAAGTCATCGAGCCATTGGTGACTGTCGCTTATCACGGCAAATCGGATGGTATCCTTGCTCTTCACCGTTTGCTCTATCTTTTGTATGTTTTTGGCGTTCACATTGGTTGCGCCTTTCACTCTCACATCGTAGGGATGTACATCGAATACAGAGTCACAAGAACTCAGCATGACGGATAGGCACACGAAGGCATGCATCATCAGTTTTGCTGTTTTTTCTCTTAATTGATTCTTCATCATATTCTAATTTATCGTTTTACATATTTGCTTTTTATATTTTCTCCTTAAAGAATACTCGTGTGCAAAGGTAATGAAAAAACTCGAATAAAAAGAATAGTTTTCTAAAAAGGTACAATTTAGTGGAATAAAAACACATAAAAAAGCCTAGACGACCAGTTTTATCAGTCTGATCATCTAGGCTTGAGCTTATATCTTATTGATAATAGTTACACCTTTTGGTATTAGTAGTTACATTATTATATATAGGTAACTACGATTCGTTCATATTAACATATAGGTAACTACGATTTATTTGCTGGCAGCTATGTTTCCAAACATATCGAACGATGCATCCCAATCTTTCCATACAGGCTCTCTACCCAATTCTTTGAGTCGGGCATTGATGGTCTTGGCTGTACGCTCATCGCTTACCGTGAACTGCTCCAATGCCTGAGGGTAGGTGTGGTAGCCGCCAGGGTTTACCTTAGATTCCGCCGACATAGTGGTTACGCCCAGCGTAGCCATGTTGTCTCGGATGATGGCCGGCTCTCGGGTAGAGTAGGAAATGTCAACGTCGTGGTCGAAGATGCGCATGGCAAAGGTAGCCTGTGCCAATTCCTTGTCGGTCATGAAGCAGTTAGGCTGGAAGCCTTCATTCTGGGCAGGGCGCATGCGAGGAAAGTTGACGCTGTACTTCGTCTTCCAGTAGTGCTTCTGAAGATAGCGAAGATGGTGTGCCATCATCACCACGTCGGTGCGCCATTCCTTCTCCAGTCCGATGAGCACGCCCATACCGATGGAGTGTACGCCAGCCATTCCCATACGGTCGAAGCCATCGCAACGCCACTCAAACTTGCTCTTCATACCACGTGGATGGTAGAGCTTGTAATTTTCGCGGTGGTATGTCTCCTGGAAACAGATAACGCCGTTCATGCCGTGGTCGGCAAGCAGCTTGTAATCCTCTGTAGAAAGAGGCATGACCTCAATCTTCACGTTGGCGAAATACTTCTTGGCGATGTCTATCGCCTTGGCTAGGTAAGGAGTTCCTGCCTTGGCAGGGTTCTCGCCTGTCACAAGCAGGATGTTCTCGAATGGAGCCAACTGCTTGATGGCCTTGTATTCATTTTCTATCTGCTCGGGAGTGAGGATGGTGCGTGCCATTGGGTTCTCACGATGGAAGCCACAATATACGCAGGAATTGGAGCAGCTGTTGGTGATGTATAGAGGGATGAACATCGACATCGTCTTGCCGAAGCGCTCCTCTGTGTATTTGCGAGAGAGGCGAGCCATTACTTCCAGGTAAGGTTCGGCGGCAGGTGAAATCATTGCCATAAAGTCGTTTACGTCGCAATGCTCCTTGGCGAGGGCACGGCGCACGTCGTTGTCGGTCATCGAGGCGATGCGCTCGGTGGTTTCATCCCAACTGATATTCTTTAGTTCGTCTGAAAACATTTTCTTAAATTCTTATAATCTTATTTCTTATACTTTCTCAAGTCGTGTGTCAGCTTGGCTGCGCAGAAGTTTGGACCGCACATTGTGCAGTACTCACCCTCTGTATGTCCGGCTTCCTCAAAGTACTTCAGGGCAAGCTCCGGGTCGAGCGAAAGGTGGAACTGGTCTCTCCAGCGGAAGTCGAAGCGAGCCTTCGAGAGGGCATTGTCTCTGATGGTAGCACCTGGGTGTCCCTTTGCCAAGTCGGCAGCGTGGGCTGCAATCTTATAGGTTACAACACCTGTGCGCACATCCTCCTTGTTAGGCAGGGCGAGGTGCTCCTTCGGTGTCACGTAGCAGAGCATTGCGGTTCCGAGCCATGCTATCTGTGCACCACCAATCGCTGAGGTGATGTGGTCGTAGCCAGGGGCGATGTCGGTGACCAGAGGGCCGAGGGTATAGAATGGTGCCTCGTGGCAATGGTCGAGCTGACGCTCCATGTTCTCCTTGATTTTCTGCAATGGCACATGACCAGGGCCTTCGATGAATGCCTGCACATTCTTATCCCAAGCGCGGGTAACAAGCTCGCCCATAGTATCTAGTTCGGCAAACTGGGCAGCGTCGTTGGCATCGGCGATGCAACCTGGGCGCAAACCATCGCCCAAGGAAAGTGCCACGTCATATTGCGCCACGATGTCGCAGATGTCATCGAAGTGTTCGTAGAGGAAGCTCTCCTTGTCGTGATAGAGACACCACTTGCTCATGATACTTCCGCCACGGCTCACAATTCCGCATAGACGACTGTCGGCTAGGTGTACGTTGTGGCGACGGATGCCTGCATGGATGGTGAAATAGTCCACGCCCTGCTCGCACTGTTCGATAAGAGTGTCACGGTAAACTTCCCAACTGAGGTCTTCCACCTTTCCATTCACCTTCTCCAAAGCTTGGTAGATAGGTACGGTTCCTACTGGTACAGGGCAGTTGCGCACAATCCATTCGCGAGTCTCGTGAATATTGTCGCCCGTGGAAAGATCCATCAGCGTGTCGCCACCCCATTTGCAAGACCATACCGCCTTATCTACTTCTTCCTCGATGCTGGAGGTAGTGGCAGAGTTTCCGATGTTGGTGTTAATCTTGACCAAGAAGTTTCTACCGATAATCATAGGCTCGCTCTCTGGGTGGTTGATGTTGGCCGGGAGCACGGCTCTGCCTCGAGCTATCTCCTGGCGCACGTACTCAGGTGTGATGTGAGTCTCGATGCCCAATTCCTCGCAGTTCATATTCTCACGGATGGCTACATATTCCATTTCCGGGGTGATGATACCCGCCTTGGCGTAGGCCATCTGGGTGATGTGTTTGCCTGCCTGGGCACGTCGAGGCAACTGGATGTGCTCGAAACGCAAGTGGTCGAGGCTATGGTCTGCAAGACGCTGTTTGCCATACTCGCTTGTTATCTCCTTGAGCTGCTCGGTGTCGTTGCGATCGAGAATCCACTGCTCTCTCAATCTAGGCAGACCTTTCTTCAAATCTACCTGGTAGTTAGGATCGCTGTAAGGACCGCTGGTGTCATAGATGTAAACAGGTGCGTTTGGCTCGGTGTGAGGAATGCCTCGTTCATCCTTTACCACGGTAGGAGTGAGATTTACCTTGGTCATTCCAACCTTGATTTGTGGGAAGAGCTTTCCCTGCATGTATGCTTTTTCGCGCTTGGCGTATGCTTTGTTATCGTTTGGCATATTATATTTATTCGTTTATCATTTAATTAAGGAATGCTGTGAGTGGAGAACTTGCCTCGGCACAGTCGCTGACGGCTCCAAGACCAGCCTCGTAAGCGCGACGACCGCAGATGACAGCCTCCTTGAAAGCCTTAGCCATTTCCACCGGGTTTCCTGCTACGGCGATGGCTGTATTGACGAGGCAAGCGTCTGCGCCCATCTCCATTGCCTCGGCAGCATGGCTAGGTGCGCCGATTCCGGCATCCACTACTACTGGCACAGTGGCTTGCTCGATGATAATCTTGAGGAAGTCTTTCATTCTCAATCCCTTGTTAGTGCCGATAGGAGCGGCAAGAGGCATAACGGTGGCAGCACCTGCTTCCTCCAAGTGCTTGCAGAGGGTTGGGTCTGCCTGGCAATAAGGCAAAACGATGAAGCCAAGCTTTACCAGTTTCTCTGTAGCTTTCAGAGTCTCGATGGAGTCTGGGAGCAAATAGCGAGGGTCTGGATGGATTTCCAACTTCAACCAATTGGTACCGAAAGCCTCGCGAGCCATCTGTGCTGCAAAGACAGCCTCTTCGGCATTGCGCACACCACTCGTGTTAGGGAGGAGCTGAATGCTTGGGCTCTGCATGATATGGGTGAGCAAGTCGTCCTGCTTATCTTCCAGTTCAATACGCTTCATAGCCACAGTCACCATTTCTGTCTCTGATGCCTTGATGGCTTGGGCCATGAGGTTGTTGTTGTTAAACTTACCTGTTCCGAGGAACAGGCGAGAGTTGAACTCTCTTCCAGCGATAGTTAATTTTTCCATTTTTATAGTCTGTTATATCTTATACTTTTATTCTTTGTAATGAGTTATACTTTGTCCATGAGTTCCACGATTTCGTGTGTCATGCGAGCTGGGGCATCTGCGTTGAGAATGCAACCACTCAAGGCAATACCCGTCACACCTGTGTCCAAAATGTCAGGAATGTCATCTAGAGTGATTCCGCCAATAGCTACGATGGGGATGTTGATGCGATTCTCTCTCATCTTTTTGATAATGTCACGGTATCCGTCAAGCCCCAGGATAGGGGATAATTTCTCTTTGGTGGTAGTGAAGCGAAAGGGTCCGCAGCCGATATAGTCGGCACCAGCCTCATAGAGAGCTTTCACATCGTCGAAGGTGTTGGCTGTACCGCCGATGATGAAGTCATCGCCCAATATTTGTCGAGCCTCGGCTATCGGCATGTCATTCTTCCCGAGATGAACTCCATCAGCCCCCACTTCCTTCACCAGTTCCACTCGGTCGTCGATGATGAAAGTGGAACACATTATCTTGCACCAACTTTTCACTTTCCAGGCGATGGAGCTCACTTCTTCGTCGGTGGCACCTTTCATTCGGAGCTGGACCCATTGGCAACCGCCCGTCAAGGCTTCATGTATGCCTTCCAAATAAGTCATCTTTTCATTTTGATGCGAGATGAACTGTAGTCGGAAATTTGAATAATTGATTTGAGCCATAATAAGAGATGTTTTAAATTAATTGATTATCATATTTGCCAAAAAATGCAAGCTATAGACTATTAACTTAAAATCATCCTCCGCAAAAAGCCTTGACAATGACAATATCGGCTCCTTCCAGGATGGCACGGCTTTCCCATTCGTCTCGTGGTACCATCTCGTTGCTGATGGCAACGGCGCATCCTGTGGCAGGAAGGTTAAGCTCTTGGGCAAGTTCCTTCACATTCTTTGCCTGTGTCTCAGTCTCTTTGTTGTTGATTGTTACTTTCATGTTTCTTTCCCTTTATGTTTACATTAATCAAATATATTATTGTGAACATGGGGGAGAGCCTTTGTAAAAGCAGAAAGAAATATATAGCCCCTCATCCTTAGTCGCCATTTAGCGCTATGGAGGAGGGGCTTCTTCTCTGTCTCTCATTCTTGGGTTATATCATTATTTCCCTGCGCCAGCATTACCTGTATCAGGTTCAATGGGTATAATCTCAGCCGATTACTCAGCACCCCCGTGATAGTTCGATTGCAAAAGTATTGATAATTTCTGAATTATCGCACGATGTGCCGTAAGATTTAATCTATATTAACGGTGAATGGTGGCATTTTTTTCTTTAGCGATAAAAAGTAAACAAAAAAGCGTGCCAGTATCAAATACTAGCACGCTTCTCATATTTTGTAACGTAATTACATTCATCGCAACGCTGGATTATGCAGTAGCAAGACCACGTCCTTTACTGATAGCCTCACCATACAATTCCATAGCGTTCAAGTAATTCTCAATAAAAGCTTTCACAGCTTTCTTGATTTCATTCATTATTGCTTTCATAATAGTTATCCTTTCTTTCTTTTACCTTGTTAAACTTAAATTACTTACCTTTTTACTGTTAACTTACTTACCCATCTCAATGTGGTTGTTAACATTCACTGCCTTAGCAATCATAGCTGCTACTACAGCAAGAATCATTACTGTTGTCATCATAATCTTTTTCCTTTCTTTACTTTACGGTGCCGTCGTGTATCGGCTCCCATTTCACATTATCCTTATTACAATCTTTCTTTTGAGATATTGCCATCTCGAGTTCTTAAGCTTGATACCCTCACTCTCGTCCTTGAGCTTGGCTTGTCTCATCTTTTCGAGTGCAAAGGTAATGCCTATTTTTTGAAAAACGGTAACAATGACATGACAAAATGAAGAAGAATGGGCTTTTTTTGACTCACATCAAGATGTGTCACCCCTTGGCTTGATGTAGGTCAACGAAAACTGATTTTTCATGCCAGCATGACGATTTTGCCGTCCAAAACTCCTGACAACAAGTCAAAATCAGGATTTAGTCTCGCACATAGCTTAGGATTTCCCGGCTTTTTCTTCCTTTTTTAGCGGGTAATGGCATGAACCCCTCTGTTAGCCCCGTCTTTTCGGTCATGGCCTGGAATACGCTAGCAGCATAATTTGTAAGTTTTTGTTTGCTGAGTTCCTCACAAATGGCATCCTCATCGTAATTGTCTGCATATAATAAGGTGTGAAGGTCGTCAAGATACTTCTGTGGAATATACTTATGAGACATTCTGCTTTGTATTTGCAGGATTTGGGCGATGATAGGCTGCTGGGTTCTTTTGTCTATTGCCTCCGCCTTACGTTTCTCAAAACCGACGAGTGTTGAATTGTTTGCAGTATTCCAGTCGTGTACCATAGCAATCTCATTGGTGAGCTGGGTGTAACCAAAGTATGATATCGGGGTGATACGGCTGTTCCAACCAAGCTTCATCAGATAATTTCTCTCCATCGGGGTGGTCGCAATCAGTAGTTCAGCATGTTTATACATTGCCTTTTGGTAGGCACACGTTTGCAGGATGCGCCTAAGATGCGGATTCTTGCGATTACGCTCAGAGATGTCGCCCAGTGGACAAACGATGTAAGGGATACCCATCTTACGAGACTTTTTGGCAAGGCGGGCTCCCTTCATTGTCCATGCTCCTAAGAGTAATACGATGTCGGCATCAGCCATATTCCGGGTGATGTCGAGCTTCTTATTCAAGGCTTCGAAGTAGGGGAGGTACATCGAGAGCGTTTTCTTTTGTTTGGAAATGAACAGAAAAACTTTCATCGATTTGTCAAGTTTGCTTGATATTTTGTTTTTGTCTGGCTTTCGCCTAGAGCTTGTGGCTTGTGAAGTCGTTTTTGTCGGCGTGCCAGAATCTTATCTTGTTGGCAAGATTGCGCCAAATGATTCCGTACTCATAGAATGGTAGCTTAAACATCGCTATCTCGTCGTCGAAATGCTTGACAGCTTTGTTTGCTATAAGCATTCTGATAATGAATAGCAGGAGTAACGAAAAGCAAGCGATGCCCGTCAATATCCAATCTTCCATGAAGATAGCGTATGCCAAGGTGATAGACGAGGCAATAAGACTGAGATGAGGGAACAGATGGTCGAAGAACATTAAGGTAGCCATCGACTTTTCTCTCTCCAAGCTCTTGCGAGAAGCCTGAAGATAGAGGTGGGCATTATGCCACTCCTTGTCGGTAGGCTCATCATGCTTCAACCACGCATCGCAATCTAGTTCCACTGCCGTATCTCCAAACTGTGCGTATTTGTTGACCAGGAAATCATACTCTCCACGTACATATTCCAGATTTCCTTGATAACCCTGCTCACGCATAAAGTCACTCTTACGGAATGCCACATTTGGCATGTGGGTGCGGTAACCGTAACTTTGTTGTGCTCGGCGCAACAAATAGTAGGCTTTGCGTATGCTGTCGAATCGGCGCACTCCTTTGGTCTCTGAGTCTAATGCCACATAGCCCAAAATCAGATGGTTGGTAGTTTGGCAGTTGCGCGTCATCGTGTAGAGCCACTTGTCGTTCTCTGGTTTGCAAGTTGGCTCGGTGAGAATAATCCACTCGTGTTTGGCAGCTTTTACACCCAGTGTAATCTGCAGTTTCTTGCGGCTCATATAGCGAGAGCTCTCTGGGATGAAAGTGAAATATAGATGGGGATTCTCGGCAGCCTGACGCTTGAGATAGTCTTGTGTCTCCATATCTGTACTTTGGCAAACTACGATGACTTGATAGTCGGCAGGATATTTCTGTCGCAAGAACATCGGGAGGTTACGTTCCAGTTCTGCCAAGTTCTCATGAGCGGTGATAATCACAGTGACAGGTTCTCTTGGTTCTGCTTGAGTCTCTGCTCTTGACCCAGTTTCTGTCTCGGCTTGCGATTCGGTATCCGCTTCTGCTTTCGACTCGGTTCCTGTCTCAGAATCTTCTTCAGAAAGTGTTGGCTCGGAAAAGCGCAACGAGCGCAGGAATGGGTTTACCAGCGATCCGAGGATAGCCAATAAAACCACTACTGCGCCAGCTATGATAGTAGTAAAACTAATTGTTATCATTTTTTCTCGTATTAAAACCCAAAGCTAGGAGGGGGGGGTGTAGTTTCACAGGCTTTCTCCTATGCCTTGTGCTTTCAAACTCTAAACTTATTTAAAAGTCTTCTGTAATATAACCCTTAGGCAACTGACGGCAGTTGTACTGGCTCGCCATAATCTCACCATAAGCTCCGGCAGAGCGTAAGGCGATGAGGTCTCCACGATGGGTTTTATTGAGATCGATAGCCTTTGCAAATACATCGCTAGACTCGCAGATAGGACCTACCACGTCGTAAGTTTCATCAGGCTCATTGCTAGAGATGTTTTCTATCTTGTGATAAGCCTGGTAGAGGGCAGGACGGATAAGGTCTGTCATACCGGCATCAACGATGACAAACTGCTTGGCAGTGCCTTGCTTCACATATAGGGTCTTGGTGATGAGCGAACCCATCTGACCTACAACAGACCGTCCCAGTTCGAAATGCAACTTCTGTCCATCGCGCAACTTCAGATGCTTGGCATAGGTGTCGAAGTATGCCTTGAAATCTGGTATTGGCATGCGGTTAGGGTGGTTGTAGTCAATGCCTAGTCCGCCACCCACATTGATATTCTTAACCTCGATATGGTGACTTTCGAGCTGTTCTTGCAACTCATTGATACGGTTGCAGAGAGCCTCAAAGTCTCCCATGTCAAGTATCTGACTGCCAATATGAAAGTGCAAGCCAAGGAACTTGATGTTCTTCATCTTATGTGCTTCTTCGATGACACTCTCCATATCTCGCATGGCGATACCGAACTTATTCTCGGCAAGACCTGTGGTGATGTTGGCATGAGTGTGGGCACCCACGTCGGGGTTGATGCGGAAGCAAACCTGTGCAATTCTGTTTTGTTTTTCGGCTAGCTCGTTGATTACCTCCAATTCTGGAATGCTTTCTACGTTGAAGCAGAAGATGCCTTTCTCCAGTCCGAGGTTGATTTCCCAGTCGCTTTTTCCAACACCAGCATACACAATTTTGCTAGCAGGGAATCCTGCGTTAATGGCTGCCTGGATTTCTCCTCCGCTCACGCAGTCAGCTCCCAGCCCTGCCAGGCAGATGATGTTGAGAACCTTTGGGTTGGCATTTGCCTTCACGGCATAGTGTACCTCAAATCCAGCATGCTTGCCAGCCTCAGCATTGATGGTCTGCAATGTCTGGCGCAACAACTGGGTGTCGTAATAGTAGAACGGAGTCTGTATCTCCTGAAACTTATCTATCGGAAATGTACCTTTCATTTCGCTTTATCTTTACTTAAATTATAGTTTTGTTATAGTTAAATTAGAAGGTCATCGCATCTTTGCCCCCATCCTTGTGTATAAATACTACCCTGGGGCAGTTGAGCGATGACCTATGAACATTAAAAAGCGTTATTCTGCAATAAACATGTTTTTGAACAATGTATTAGTCCTTAAACAATACATTGCTTAAGTTCTGCAGGGCCTGTTTCTTATCTTTCTCCTTGATGAGGAAAGAGATGTTGTAGTTGCTACCACCGTAAGAAATCATACGCACAGGAATGTTCTTCATCGCATCTGTAGCAAGGGTCTCGAAGCCTACATTGCTCCAATCCAAGTCGCCTACCACGCAGATGATGCACATGTCAGAATCTACGGTCACTGTACCATATTTCTTAAGCTCATTGACGATGTCGTTGAGATGAGAGTCGTTATCAATACTCATGCTTACACCTACCTCTGAAGTAGCAATCATGTCGATAGGAGTCTGGTAGCTCTCGAAGATTTCGAACACTTTGCGCAAGAAACCTGTTGCGAGCAACATACGGCTACTCTTGATTTTGATGGCAGTGATGTTGTCCTTGGCCGCCACAGCTTTGATTTTGCCACGAACGATGACGTTATCAATGATAGTGCCGTCAGCCTTAGGATCCATTGTATTCTTCAAGCGAACTGGAATACCCGCGTACTTGGCAGGTTGGACACAAGTAGGGTGAAGAATCTTGGCACCGAAGTATGCTAGCTCAGCAGCCTCCTCGAAGTTCAACTGACGCACAGCCTCTGTCTTTTCCACCACACGTGGATCGTTATTGTGCATACCATCGATGTCAGTCCAAATTTGAATTTCGTCGGCAGGAAGAGCTGCACCAATGAGAGAAGCGGTGTAATCACTACCACCGCGTTGCAAGTTATCTACCTCGCCGTAAGCATTGCGGCAGATGAAGCCCTGGGTAATATAAATCTGATTACCTTCGTTCTCCTTCATAATTGCAGCGAGCTTCTCCTTGATGTATTGTGGGTCTGGCTCTGCATTTTTGTCTGTGCGCATAAAGTCTAATGCATTAAGCAACACTGCCTTTACACCCTGCTCCTTCAAGTAGTTTACAACCATGTTGGTGCTCATCACCTCGCCCTGAGCCACGATGCTCTTCTCTTCGAAAGAAGTGAAGAGATCCTTGGTGAAGGAGCGGAGATAGTTGAATTCGCCCTGCAAGAACTCGCGTGTGGTCTGCTTCATCTCCTCTGTAGAATAGAGTTCTTCCACGTGCTGCATGTACTTTTTCTCCAAGTTGTTGATTACCTCGTTGGCACCCTCTGGATTCTTCTTGTAGAGATAATCAGAGATTTCAACGAGAGAGTTGGTTGTACCACTCATGGCAGAGAGCACAACGAATGTTGGCTCGCCTGATTCTGTAATCAAAGAGGCTACTCCCTTCATACGCTCTGGTGAGCCAACAGAAGTACCTCCGAATTTCATTACCTTCATAGTCGTAATATTTTTATAATGTTTAATTTTGTTGTTTACTATTTAGTCCTCCTCTCCGTCTTCCGAGAGGTCGATGTTGTTATATTCCTTGGTCACGTCGCTGAGCACACCTTCCTTGCAACGATACACGATTCCTGGAAATTTATCCAGCATCGGGATATTATGGGTTGTCATGACCACGGCGGTGCCTTGCTTGGTAATGTCTTTGAGGAGGCTCACTATATTGCAGGCTGTCTCTGGGTCAAGGTTGCCCGTAGGCTCATCAGCAATGATAATTTTGGGGTTGTTGAGCAATGCGCGGGCGATCGCCACACGTTGCTGTTCTCCACCCGAAAGCTCATGAGGCATCTTGTCGATTTTATCTATCATACCCACCTCGTTGAGTACTTCTTCAATGCGCTTGATGCGACTTTTCTTCGTTTTCCATCCTGTAGCTTTGAGCACAAAATCAAAATTTTTTCGCACCGTGCGGTCGTGCAGTAGTTGAAAGTCCTGGAAGATGATACCCAAATCCTTGCGGAGGGCAGGAATCTCTTTTCGCTTGATGGTCTTGAGGTCACGTCCAAGTATCTCTGCCTTTTTGGTTTCACCCTCCACGAGGTCGAGTTCGCAATAGAGGGTCTTGAGCAACGAGCTCTTTCCAGAACCCACCTTGCCGATGAGATAAGCGAACTCACCTTCATCAACATGGAAGTTGATGTCCTTGAGTACACATTTGTCGGCTTGGTATATACTGACGTTTTGATAATCTATTAACATCTTATCTAGATCTATTTTTTGTTTCTCTTAAATACTTCTCACCAAGAATAAATACCCTGGCAATGTTTATTTCATCTCGCCCTTGCTCTTGGCGATACGGCGTCTCTTATCCCATTCTGGGTCGTGGCGCATTTGCAACTCCTTCACTACATCTTCGATACGCAAGCCTTTGCTGGTGAGTAGCACAATAAGATGGTAGAGTAGGTCTGAACTCTCGTAAATCAATTTCTCATTAGTGCCGTTTGTAGCCTCGATGATGGTTTCAACCGCTTCTTCTCCAACCTTTTGAGCTATTTTGTTACAGCCTTTTTTGAAGAGGCTGGTTGTATAACTACCCTCAGGCATTTCCTCATGGCGCTTGTTGATGAAATCTTGTAACTCTGAAAGAAAGAGAATGGCATTCAAGGTATTTTCTTCTGCCCAGCATGTATCGGTACCTTTGTGGCAGGTAGGACCGTCTGGATGAACCTTTACCAATAACGTGTCATTGTCGCAATCGTTCTGAATGCTTACCAGGTTGAGATAATTGCCCGAAGTCTCTCCTTTGGTCCAAAGGCAGTTGCGTGAGCGGCTCCAGAAGGTTACCTTCTTTGTCTCTATGGTCTTATCGTATGCTTCCTTGTTCATGAATCCCAACATCAGGACGTTCTTGGTTACTGCATCTTGGATGATGGCAGGAACGAGTCCACCCATTTTCTCGAAATCTATTTCCATATTCCTAACTTATTTATGTTTGTTACGCCTCGTTGAGGAAGGCTTATTTTTATTTGTATTCTTATGATCCTCGTCTTATTTATATTCTTACGTTGATTCCCTCGTCTCTCAAGTACTTCTTGAGATCGGGTATGGATATTTCGCCAAAGTGAAACACACTTGCTGCTAGGGCTGCGTCTGCCTTGCCCAAGAGAAAAGCATCTCGGAAATGCTCCATCTTCCCAGCTCCACCTGAGGCGATAATCGGTATGCTTACTTCGTCAGCAAGCTGGGCGAGTGCTTCGTTGGCAAAGCCTTGTTTAACACCATCGTGGTCCATGCTGGTGAAGAGAATTTCGCCTGCGCCACGATCAGCCACTTCCTTTGCCCAGTCGAAGAGTCCTAATTCCACTCGCTCTCTTCCACCTTTTATATAGCAATGCCACCCATCAGAGTCTAATCGAGCGTCGATGGCGCAAACACAAACTTGGGATCCGTAATGGTTGGCAATTTCGTTAATAAGCTTCGGATATCGAATGGCTGCACTATTGATGCTCACCTTGTCGGCCCCTGCATTGAGAAGCCTGTCAACGTCTTTCAGCTCATTGATGCCGCCTCCCACAGTAAATGGAATGTTAATTTCGGCAGCGACGCGAGTCACCATGTCCGTAAAGGTCTTACGCCCCTCAAAACTTGCTGTGATGTCGAGGAATACGAGTTCGTCGGCGCCCGCTTCGCTATACGCTTTGCCAAGTTCCACGGGGTCGCCCGCACTACGCAGATTTACAAAGTTGGTTCCCTTTACAGTCTCTCCGTTTTTCACGTCGAGGCAAGGTACAATTCGCTTTGCCAAACCTCTGTTTTTATTTTGGTTATTCATCATAGAACTTCTAACTTTATAAGTTTAACTCGTCAACCTTGATTTTACCCTCATAGAAAGCCTTACCGAAAACCACAGCTGGGATTCCTGCTTTTTCTAGTGCATGAATGTCTGCGTTGCAACTTACGCCTCCCGAGGCGATGAGGTGGATTTGTGGATAGGCAGCCATCACCTCTTTATATAGTTCGATGGAAGGACCTTGCAGGGTACCGTCCTTGCTGATTTCCGTGCAGAGCACATTGTGCACGCCCTTGTCGATGTATTTCTTGAGGAAGGGGAGTAAATCTTCCGAAGAGTCCTCCTTCCATCCGTTGATAGAAATTTTCCCGTTTCTCACGTCTGCACCGAGGATGAGCTTATCAGCTCCGAATTTATCTATCCATTGCAAGAAAAGTGCTGGGTTCGTTACAGCAATGCTGCCCACAGTCACCATACCAGCTCCTGCGGCGAATGCCTTCTCGATGTCATCCTCTGTCTTGATGCCGCCACCAAAATCCACGATGAGCGAAGTTTGTGCGACGATAGACTTTAGCACATTATCGTTAACGATATGCTTCGATTTTGCACCATCGAGGTCAACCACGTGGAGTCGCTTAAATCCAAGATGTTCAAAGCGTTTTGCCACTTCCGCAGGATTGTTATCATAGACTTTTTTCTGATCATAGTCGCCCTTGGTAAGGCGTACGCACTGACCGCCGATTAAGTCGATGGCAGGAATTAACTCTATCATATATTGTTTTTACTTTAATTCAAATTACATAAGTGTTTTGTTTTCTAATGCTTATTTCAGCTCTAGAAAGTTTTTGATTATCAGTTCCCCCACCTTGCCACTTTTCTCTGGGTGAAATTGGCACGTGTAAAAGTTGTCTTTATGTAGCGACGCACTGTAAGGGAGAATGTAATCGGCTTTGGCGATGGTGTCCTCGCAAAGCGGCACATAGTAACTATGTACGAAATAGGTATAAGGATGGAGCAAGTCCTTGTAGAGCGGTGTCTTCAGGTCGTATATTTCGTTCCATCCCATGGCTGGAACTTTGTCCTCGTGCTTCTGAGGCAGAAATCTCTTCACATCCACATCGAAGATGCCTATGCAGTCCACGTCTCCTTCCTCGGAATGTCGACACAAGAGTTGCTGTCCAACACAGATACCTAAAACGGGCTGTTTGAAGTGCTTAATTACTTGATCTAACTGGTGTGCCTTGAGATATTCCATGGCTTCCTTGGCCTGTCCTTGTCCTGGGAAGAGCACACGGTCTGCCTTCTGGAGCGTTTCGGCATCATCGGTGAGCACAGGCTCTATACCCAAACGCTTCATGGCGTTAACTACGGAATAGATATTTCCGGCATTGTATTTTACTATTGCTACATCCATAACCTAACGGATTTTTTTCTCTTTTTAATACTTTAAAGGTCCTTGACTTTAACATTAAAAGAGGCAAAAACACCTCATTTTCCTATTTACAGATGCAAAGATACGCATTTTCTTTCGATTTAAAGAAATTATTAGCAAAAAGATTGCGAAATCTAGCTCATTTATTCCAGAAAGTAAGAAAAAAGGCATATTTATGCATTTTTTATAGCTATTAGGGCTCTTTTCTTAAAGCCCAAAAAGACCCATGGGGAATATATGCTTATTCTCCACAGGTCTTCTCTTTTATTCTTCCTCTCCTTCGGCGGTGCGAAGGATGATACTAGTGGCTCCTATGGTAAAGAGAGTTCCGTCTTCGATAACACGACGCTCCCTGTTACCCAATATCACATTGTCCACGAAGGTACCCGTGTAGCTTGGTCCATCGCGGAGCACATATTTGAGTTTTCCTTTTTTGTCTTTGCTCACATTTATGACACAGTGATTCATATCTACGCTTGGGTCCACGGTCTCGATAGGGCAGTTGATGCCGCTGTTCTTCATATATCTGCCTATTACGTTGTCACCCATATGCAGTGGAATGACCTGCTTATAGGCGAACACATTCTCTATGACCACGATGGAGCCTACGCCGTTTTCATTAGCCTGCTCGTCTATTTTCTCCTCCTTGCGAGTCTCTCGCAGTTTGGATACGCCCATTCGAATTCCGAATTGCTTATTGCAGTTGGGACAGACGAACACAAGGCTCTGCCCTGGTTGATATTTAGTTTCATCGAATGTGATGTAATTATCACATTTCGGGCAACGTACTCTTTTCATATTTTATTTTAATTAACCTAATTTCTTTCTTTGATAATTTTACTTGCTTCTTTACCAAACTTCCACTAGTCTATTTGCTTTTGCCAAACATTTGGTGGCTTAATTACCCAACCACTACCTCTAAAGTTTATTCCTTCACCCTGGTAATCCAACCGTCGGAAAAGGCCTCGTCTTTGTGGAGCTTGTTCAGCGTGCAATACGCTTCGTTCTCGGTACGGAAGTTTCCAAAAATTACCTTCACATCATTTTCGGTGATAAGCGCCCTTGCTTCCTTATACCCCTTGCTCTGTAACTGCTCGGCGTATGCCGCAGCATTGCGCTTGGTGATACGGCTAGCCAACACAATACTATAATAGGAGGATGATTCATCTAGCCGTTCGCAGTCTTCCGACATAGACAATGGCTTCCCCACGACCTGCTGTGCATTGGTTACGCTGGTTGTTCCCATTGCTTGTTGTATTTTTGCACTAGGCAACAACAGGTCGCCACCTTTTTCTATAGTATGCGCTTCCTTGGGCATAATTTTAGTCAACATACCTGTGTCTATCTGACTTTTCTGTATAACGTTAGGAGTTCCAAGAGGCGAAGAAAATGCAAAGAATGCGATGATGGCGATGCAAGCAGCAGCCACATTGCGAATCCAAGTTTTCTTGATGCTGATAAACTCTGCGTGATCTTCTACCTCGTTGTCTTCATCGTCGATAAAGAGAGTGTTGCTACCATTGGTGGCGGCATTGGCATAGGCTTTGGTCTTAACATTGATACCATTATTAGACTGTTCCTCAACCTTTTGGCTCTGCTCATTGCCACCAGTCTCTGCAACGAGAAAAGCAAGGGGCATCATTTCGAATCTTCCTAATCCATACAGTCCAGGGGTGAGGATACCCGCCTCACAAGGGGCGAACACGATGTTACCATCCTCGTTGAGGGAGAGCATACCGATGTTGTCGACTTCATATTTGCCCTCGTTCTCCAAAGTTTGCTTAATCTCAACCACTTCGTCTTCGATACGTCTCAATGCCTCTGGATAGCTCAGGTCGTAGGTCTCAACATAGGAGAGCACGAGTAAGGAGTCGTTCATTGTGAGTTGTGGATTGAAACCCACGGTTCTGAGCGGTGGCAAGAACACATTGTCCATGTCATCGTAGTGTGCATCTACGTGATGAGCCATGAATCCACCCAAGCCAGGCACGATAACACAATCATTGCTCAAGAGTAAGCTTTCTATATGTCGGTTTATTTCTATCACGTTTCAAATCTATTTAAATCTGTATCTGCTTAAATTTCGAATAAATCCAAATTCTTTGCAAAGTTACATTATTTTTGACTAATAAGCAACTTTTTTTATGTTTTTTTTCTTGCAAATCATAAAAAGTTTAATTTATTTTGCCATTTCAGCAAAAAGTATTAACTTTGCCCTTAAATTTACAACTAAGAATAAAACAATAATAAAAATGGATTATTTAGAGACTGACATAGAGGGTGTGTGGGTAATACATCCTAAGGTGTTTGACGATGCCAGAGGCTACTTCTTCGAGGCTTGGAAACAGGCTGAGTTTGATGCCCATATCGGCTACCATGTAGAATTCGTCCAAGACAACGAATCAAAGTCGAGTCGTGGTGTGCTCCGCGGGCTTCATTATCAGAAGGGTGATAGCTCGCAGGCCAAGCTGGTACGCGTCATCAAAGGACGTGTGCTCGATGTAGCTGTAGATTTGCGCAAGAGCAGCAAGACTTTCGGCAAATATGTGATGGTAGAACTGAGCGAGGACAACAAGCGCCAGCTTTTCATCCCTCGTGGTTTTGCTCATGGTTTCCTTGTACTCAGCGACGAAGCTATCTTCACTTACAAAGTAGATAATTCATACGCTCCCCAGCAAGAGGCTAGTATCCACTGGAATGATAAGTACATAGGCATTCCATGGCCTATCGAAGGCAAAAACGTAATTCTATCAGACAAAGACCTCCACAAGGCTAAGAACTTCGAAGAGGCCGATTTTTTTGAGTAAATGATTTTATAATATGAAACAGTTTGTTAACATATTATTTAGTGCTTGCCTTACAGCGGCTTTGGTATGTTGCGGTATTAGGTCAGACCGACACAAAGCCGAGGTACAGGAAGACACTGCTGCAAAGAAAATGCTGCAAGGTATTTGGCTGAACGATGACGATGAGGATGATGTTGCCTTTCGTGTGAAGGGCGACACCATCTATTACCCGGACTCTACCAGCCAACCTGTGTATTTTTATATAGCCGACGACACACTTGTGATGAAGGGAGTTAATGTCTCGAAATATCCTATTGTGAAACAAGCTGCACACATCTTCCAGTTTAAAGTACAGAATGGCGACATAGTGAAGTTGGTGAAGACCAATGATGAATCGTATTTACGAGAATTCACCAGTCAACCTCCTGTGGTGCTCAATCAGAATACGCTTATCAAGCGAGATACCGTGGTAGAAGGTGGAGAGGAGAAGCTTCACCTCTATGTGCAGGTGAACCCTACAAGCTACAAAGTTTTTAAAAGTTCTTACAACGATGATGGCGTTGAGGTCGATAATGTGTATTACGATAATATTGTCAACATCAATGTGTTCCATGGCGCTCGTAAGATTTTTGGACAAGACTTCCATAAACAGGATTTCATGCATGTGGTACCGCAAGAGTTTCTTAAGCAGGCTATATTGAGCGACATCATCTTTATGAAGGTAGATACTGATGGCGTACATTACAAGGCGGTACTAGCGATGCCAGATAGTAGCGTAAGTTATCAGGTGGAACTTGTGGTTTCTTTACAGGGAAAATTGAAAATCAAGAAAAGCTTATAAAAGTTTAAGCGTAAAATAGAGAAAAAGCTTCCGAGAAGCAAAAAAGCAGATTTTTAATAGAAGCTAAATAAGATGACATCATCAAAAAGATGATAAAAAAGGAATTTGCCAATGATTGGCAAATTCCTTTTTTAATTATTTGAACCGAGATTCTTAATTGGAGATTTTCTCAAAATAGATCTGGAGATTACAACCGATTAATTGAAGAATCCCAATAAGGCTCCTGCCGCTACTGCAGAACCGATGACTCCAGCTACATTAGGACCCATGGCATGCATTAGGAGGAAGTTATGACGATCGTATTCCAAACCCAGATTATTGGATATTCTCGCACTCATAGGCACAGCACTCACACCGGCGTTTCCAATAAGCGGGTTCAGTTTCTTGCCTTCTGGCAGGAAAAGGTTCATCAGCTTCACAAACAGGATACCACTGGCAGAAGCGATGATGAATGCCAAAGCTCCTAAAGCAAATATCTTGATGGTGTTCAGTGTAAGGAATTCGGATGCCTGGGTAGAACAACCTACGGTCAAGCCGAGAAGCATAACTACAATATCGTTCAAACTGCTTCCTGCAGTCTTAGCTAAACGAGTAGTTTTTCCGCTTTCCTTCAGAAGATTACCGAAGAAGAGCATACCTAGTAATGGCAATCCGCTTGGCACGATGAAGGTTGTGAGCAACAAACCTATGATAGGGAAAAGAATTTTTTCTGTCTGTGATACGGTGCGCGCTGGCTTCATCTTGATGACGCGCTCCTTCTTGGTGGTGAGCAGTCGCATCAAAGGTGGCTGAATCACTGGCACTAAGGCCATGTATGAGTAGGCGCATACGGCTATGGCTCCCATAAGGTTCGGGCTCAGCTTACTCGAAAGGAAGATGGCTGTAGGGCCATCGGCTCCTCCAATGATGGCGATGCCCGCAGCCTGGTTAGGTTCGAAGCCGAGTGCCAAGGCTATCATGTAGGCACCGAAAATGCCAAACTGGGCGGCGGCTCCGATGAGAATGAGCTTTGGGTTACTGATGAGTGCCGAGAAATCCGTCATTGCTCCGATGCCCAGGAAGACGAGCGGCGGATACCATCCTTGTTTCACTCCTTGGTAGAATATGTTGAGCACAGAGTTGTCTTCGTAGAGACCTATTTCGAGTCCTGCATCGGCGCGAAATGGAATATTGCCCAAGATGATGCCTAGTCCGATTGGAACAAGGAGCAATGGTTCGAAGTCTTTCTTGATGGCGAGCCAGATAAAGAGTGCTCCCACCAATATCATGATGAGGTTTCCTGCCGAAGCGTTGGCGAAGCCCGTATAGGTCAGGAACTCATTGAAGTTTTGTATGAGGAAATCCATAAGCGATCCATTTTATGAATGTTAAATGTTAAGTGTTAAATGCTAATTTGATGCAAAAAGCCAATTGTCAATTTGGCACTGTCTAGGCGATGGTAACGAGTACATCACCCTCCATCACGGCATCACCTTTGCTAACGTTGATGCTGGTGATGGTGCCAGTGCATTCAGCCTCGATGTTGTTTTGCATCTTCATGGCTTCGAGAACCACTACGGTGTCACCAGCATTCACCTTGTCGCCCACCTTTACCTTGATGTCGTTGATGGTGCCTGGGAGTGGGGCGGTCACAGGCTTGCCGCCTGCTGGAACTGCCCCCTTTTCTATTGGCTTCTCCTCTGTGGCTGCACTAGAACTGCTGGCTGCTTCTTTGGCGATATCAGTAGCCGCTGATAGTTTCACCTTTTGCTTGGCTGCCTTAACTGGCTGTTTCATTTCCACTTCGAATGGAACCCCATTTACGGTCACGTTGGCGATGTTGCCCTCTATATCTTGAATTTCGACCTCGTAGTCAACTCCCTTTACTGTATATTGATATTTTGCCATAATATTTTATTTTAGAAAACTGTATCTGTACCGGTTTTATTTAACTGTAGAGTAGGGACACTCAGTTAGACTTATATTCTTCAATGTCCTACTTGTTGTTGAATTTCGGAGCATTCCATCTCGTCTGTTTAGGCTTGATGGTGATGATGCCCGGCTCCACGTCGTGTACATCCTCCAAGTACTCCTGCAGGGCGAGCGAGATGACCGCCATGTAGATTTCCTTGTCGATGCCCTTGGTCTTAAGTCCGTCCTTGAGCATCACGTTGGTCTTGTGGCTAATCTCATTGGTCACCTCAATAGTCTTTTTGCCCGTTTTGTATAGCAAGGCAGCGTGCTTCTCGGTGGCGCGTGCGATACGCTGCTTGTGCTTCATGTAAGCACCGAAAAACCAAAAGAAAATGAAGAGGAGAGCGAGACAGAAAAATACGATGCCCATCGAGAGAATAGCTATACCAACCCCATGTGGGTCGGTTTTCTTAAGTATCTGTGACTTGCTGAGACCGCTCGGTTGAGGCAGATAGCCTGGAGTGATATCGTTTTGGTCGGCTTTCGACCAAGTCTTGAAATCTCTACTCAATTCATAGGATTGATCGGCTAGCATAGAGGGAACATTAACGGAGTCCACGAGGTCTACCGCATTTCCGTCATAGAGTCCAATCCAATTGCTTCTTCCCTGTTTCAATAAAAGATTCAGGTGGAGTGGACCTGCGTCTCCAACTCCTTTATCCTTGATAGATTTACAGCCTTGCAAGGTTAAGACATGCGCCCATACACTATTGTCAAAGACAACAATACTCTTCTTTCCCCCCAAGGACGTCCTTGGCTCATTGTTGGGCAGAGGACACATCAGCTTGCGGCGTTCCTCAGGCGACATTTTCTTGTCGAGTACCCGTCGGTCGGTGGTTAGGAACATACCGCGCACATTGTACGTGGTAAAGGAGGAATTGCTCAATTCCACCCATGGTTTATGCTTGCCGTACTCATCTACGATGCTCGTACGGTTGTCGGTCATCACTTCCGTGATACGGATACTCTTGGCTCCTTGGCTCCAACCGGGTAAGGATGTGATGGCTAGCATGGTTATCAAAACTCCCAATTTTTTCATACGCATCTAAACGTTTTTAAGGGTTGTGTTTCGTGTTTCGAAATATTCTTCCGTCCTTGCAGAAACATTTTTACGTTTCTACTCGTCTTTAGGGTTATTTCTTGCGCCAAAGTTACGAAATATTTTCGAATAAACAACAAAAGAGGTGCACAATTTTTCATATTTGCGCACCTCTTTTATAATTTATAACTTTTGATTAGCTTTTCTTAAGCAATTGAAAGCAGTTTATCCGCCGCAGAAGAACAGCACCACAATTTGTGCCGTGAAGATGCGAAGGAACATGCTCAATGGATATACCGTAGAATACCCCACAGCTGGAGCCTCCTTGGAACAGGAAGCGTTGGCGTAAGCCAGGGCAGGAGGGTCGGTGTACGTACCGGCAAGCATACCCATGATGGTGAAGTAATTGAACTTGAACTTTAGTCGGGCGATGGTACCCACGATGAGGATAGGAATCACGGTGATTAAGAAACCACACCCCACATACTTTAGTCCGTCTCCCTGTACCACGGTATCCCAGAATCCGGCACCAGCCTTGATTCCCACACTCGCCAGGAAGAGCACCAATCCTATTTCTCGCAACATCATATTGGCGGAGGTTGTGGTATATGTCACCAATTTGAACCTATAACCGAATCTGCCGATGAGGATAGCGATGATGAGCGGGCCGCCCGCGATACCCAACTTCAGTGGCACAGGCATACCAGGAACAGCGAATGGGAGGCTACCGAAGATGATACCCACCATGATGCCCACAAAGATGGTGGCAATATTAGGTGCGTCGAGACGTTTCACAGAGTTACCCATAATTTCAGCCACTCGGTTCACATTCTCCTCAGGACCTACCACCATGATGCGGTCGCCCACGTGGAAGTGGTGGTTTCTGCCTGCGAAGAGATCCATACCCTGACGGGAGATGCGGGTCACGTTGACACCATACACACTGGAGAAGTGCATTTTTCCTAATGTCTTTCCGTTCATCTCTGGACGAGTCACGATGATTCGCTTCGATACGAAATGCTGAACCTCATCTTTCTCGCGATCCCATTCTGCATCGATTTCCGGACCGATGAAAGCCTTGATGGCTTCGGCATCAGCCTCAGCGCAAACCACGAGCAATTCGTCTCCCACCTCGAAAGTGGTCTTACTATTAGGGATGCTCACCTCGCCGTTGTGCGAAATTCGAGAGCATACGATGTCACGGTTCAAGAACTCAGACACCTCTCTGAGAGTTCTGCCAGCGATGTAGGCGTTCTCCACCCTGAGGTGCATGTTGTGAGGTTTGGCGTGCGGGTTGGCAGCCTCTTCCTCGTTGAGTTGCTCTTCCTCTGCGGCAGTATCTACTCTCGTGATATACTTGATGAGAATGGTGGCACCAATGATCCCAACTACACCCAGAGGGTAAGCGCAGGCATATCCGTTGGCGATACTTGGCACGCCGCCGTTAGGGAACACGCTGAGCAATGCCTCGTTGGCAGCACCAAGACCTGGGGTGTTGGTTACGGCTCCATAGAGAGTACCCACCATCATCGGCAAGTTGCTCACGTTACTGGTGTCGAAGAAGAGATAATAGCATCCAAACATCACAAGGATGTTGAGTAGGATGGCTGTGGCAGATAGCAGATTGAGCGTAACACCGCCCTTCTTAAAGCTCTCGAAGAAGCCCGGTCCCACCTGCAAACCAATCATGAAGACGAAGAGTATCAATCCAAAGTCTTGTATGAAGGTGAGGATTTCCTTTGGCCCCGTGAATCCCACGTGCCCTGCCAGGATGCCGGCGAAGAGTACGAAGGTGACACCCAGCGAGATGCCGCCTATCTTAATCTTGCCAAGATATACACCAAGAGCAATGACAATTGCGTAGAGTAGGGCAATGTGTGCTACCGACTCCGTATTGGTGAAAAGATTAATAATCCAATCCATTCAGTTTGATTTAAATGATACATAGCGACTTGCAGCAGCGATTGCAGCCATCGGAAATCTCGATAGATGGAGATATGACAACCTTTCAGTCAGATGCCGAAGTGCTAATGATTAAAGGGAATTTCTAAAGACTGACTATAGTGTCTATCCGTAGATTATTAAGTGATATATCTTTAGATAATCTATAACTGAAAATTCGAGGACACCCACTAGGGGTGCCCCCGAACCATTATATAGATACCTATTGATTATATTTCCTCAAGTAGTAGGGGGAAGATTATTTCTCAATAGCTGCTACACCTGGCAATACCTTACCTTCGATAGCCTCAAGAAGGGCACCACCACCTGTAGAGATGTAAGATACCTGGTCAGCCAAACCGAACTTGTTGATACAAGCTACAGAGTCGCCACCACCGATGAGTGAGAATGCACCTTCCTTGGTAGCCTCAGCGATAGCCTCGGCGATAGCCTTGGAACCGCCAGCGAAGTTATCGAACTCGAATACACCAGCAGGACCGTTCCAAAGGATAGTCTTTGCACCCTTGATAGCCTCAGCGAATGCTTTGCGAGTTTCAGGACCTGCATCCATACCTTCCCAACCCTCTGGGATGTCGTTAGATGGGCAAATCTGAGTGTTAGCATCGTTCTTGAAATCGTCAGCGCAAACAGAGTCAGTACCGAGTACGAGGTTTACATTGTTCTCCTTAGCCTTCTTGATCACGTCGAGAGCAACGTCGAGCTTGTCATCCTCGCAGATTGACTTACCAATCTTACCACCCTGAGCCTTAGCGAAAGTATAAGTCATACCACCGCAGAGAATCAAGTTGTCAACCTTAGTAAGCAAGTTCTCGATGATTCCAATCTTAGTAGAAACCTTAGAACCACCCATGATGGCTGTGAATGGGCGCTTGATGTTGCCGAGCACAGCATCAACAGCCTTTACCTCTTTCTCCATCAAGTAGCCGAGCATCTTGTGATCCTTGTCGAAGAACTCATCGATGACAGCTGTAGAAGCGTGCTTGCGGTGAGCTGTACCGAATGCGTCCATTACATATACATCAGCATAAGAAGCTAACTTCTGGGCGAACTTCTTCTGACGGTCCTTCATCTCAGCCTTGGCTGCATCATACTCAGGAGTACCCTTTTCAACACCTACTGGCTTGCCTTCCTCTTCTGGGTAGAAACGAAGGTTCTCAAGCAAGAGAGCCTCGCCTGGCTTCAAGGCAGCAGCCTCTGCGTCTGCATTGGCGCAATCCTTAGCAAACTTAACGTCAACGCCGAGAGCGGCAGAAACGTTCTTTACAATCTGAGAAAGAGAAAGCTCTGGCTTAACCTTGCCCTTTGGCTTGCCCATGTGGCTCATCATGATGAGAGCACCACCATCGGCGAGTACCTTCTTCAATGTAGGGAGGGCACCCTTGATACGAGTCTCATCAGTTACATTACCTTTTTCATCCAATGGCACGTTGAAATCAACGCGTACGATTGCCTTGTGACCAGCAAAGTTGAAATTCTCAATTTTCATTTTTCCAATATTTTATATTAGTTACTATTATTGTATCATTTTTTAGGCGTGCAAAGCTAAGAATTCGTAACTCTCGCCATGCAGAATCCGAAGGCAAAAGTAAGAAAAATAATTGGTATCGCCAAATGTTTGCCCGCCTTTTAATGATTTTTTGTGATAGGCAGTGCGTTTTGCCACGTCGATGTGGCAATTTGTTGTCGAAACAGCCAATTTGATCAAGAAATCGCAGCTTTTTGTGAATATCCATTTTAGTTTTATTCACATAAAAAACATCCAAAAAGTTTGGCTGTCTCGATTATTTGCTGTAGCTTTGCAGGTGTATAATGAACAATTTGCTGATGTAAGCTGATGCGAAATGAATAATTTGCAGATGCAAGCAGACGTAAACTAATGTAAAGAAAAGGAAGTGAAGAAATGAAACGTAAAAAGTTTTTAGCAATTACCCTAATGTCGTCAGCTTTGATGCTGGCTTCATGTGGTACCACGCAGAAGGTGCCTCTCACAGGACGCACACATCGCATCTCTGTTTCCGACGCACAGGTGCTGAGTTTGTCTAACCAGGAATACACAAAATATATGGCCACCGCCAAGAAATCCACCAATGCCGTGAGAACGGCACAGGTGGAACGTGTGGGCAGACGTTTGGCTGCCGCCGTGGAAACCTACCTTAAGGAGAACGGATATGCCAACGACATCAAGAATTATTCCTGGGAGTTCAACCTCGTGCAAGACAACAACGTGAACGCTTTCTGCCTGCCAGGCGGAAAGATTGTGGTCTATGAGGGACTGTTGCCCGTGGCTTCTAGCGACAACTCACTTGCCATTGTGTTGGGACACGAAATAGCCCACGCTGTAGCAAAGCACAGTGCTGAGCAACTCTCAAAGGCACAGAATCAGCAGGTGGGTACTAGCATTCTGAGCGGTGTCCTCAACCAAGCCGTGGGAAGTGGCGTAGGCGACTTGGCTGGCGCAGTAGCTGGACAGTATTTCTCCTTCCGCAACTTGAAGTATTCGCGCGACAACGAGACTGAGGCCGACTATATGGGGCTGATATTCGCAGCCATGGCGGGTTATGACCCTCGGCAGGCGATTCCATTTTGGGAGCGTATGGCGGCGGCTTCCAGCAACAGCAACAAGAGTGACATCTACAGCGACCACCCTTCGGATGCCAAGCGCATCGAAGCCTTGAAGAAGGCGATGCCTACCGCACTGAAGTACTACAAGCCTCAGGGCGATGCCAATTCACCCACATCTTCTGTGAAGAGCACAACCAAGACGGTGAAGACAATCAAGGCTAGTTCGCTGACCAAGAGTACTGCAAAGAAAAAATCTTCCAAGAAATAAGAAATTCTTCTAAGAGATGACAAGAAATCTTCAGAAAAGATGAAGAAACATTCTAGGAGATTTTCCAAAAAACAAGATAATATTTATGTTATGATGGAATATATCACACAAAACCTTTGGCTCTTTTGGACAGTAATTATGTTCATTTGCCTCATTCTGGAGTTGTCTTCGGGCGACTTCTATGTAACTTGTTTCGCCATTGGTGCGCTCGTGAGCATCCTGGCGGCAGTGGTAGAGGTGCCCTTCTGGCTTCAAGTAGTAGTATGGGCGGTATGTTCCGTGCTGAGTATCCAGCTGATTCGCCCTCATCTGGTAAAGGCCATCAGGAAGGGTGCTGACGAAAGAAAAAGCAACACCGATGCCCTTTCAGGACAGATTGGCGAGGTGAGTCAGACCATCGCAGCAGGTGGCTACGGAAGGGTGAAGCTTGATGGCGACGACTGGAAGGCGGAAGCTCCCCATTCTTCTCACGACATTGCCGCGGGTACCCGAATAAGGGTGCTAGGACACCAGTCCATCATCCTTCAAGTGGAAGAGTACTAAATGATATCAAGTGAGAAAATGCAAAGTTTCGTTTTGTCACGTAGTTAGACTTTTTGTTTAATCATATAAATATAAACACCATGAACATCGGAATTTATGTGCTTATCGCTATCGTGCTACTTGCACTGGTAATCGTAAAGAAAACCATCGTTATCATTCCTCAGAGTGAGACAAAGATCATCGAGCGCTTGGGGCGTTACTACGCCACCTTAAAGCCGGGCATCAATGTCATCATCCCTTTTATCGACCAAGCCAAGAACATCGTAGCAATGCGTGCGGGCAGGTACACCTACACCAACACCATCGACCTGCGAGAGCAAGTATATGACTTCGACCGACAGAATGTGATTACCAAGGACAATATACAGATGCAAATCAATGCACTACTATATTTCCAAATCGTGGACCCATTCAAGAGCGTGTATGAAATCAACAACCTGCCGAACGCCATCGAGAAGCTTACCCAGACCACATTGAGAAACATCATTGGCGAAATGGAGCTAGACCAGACCCTGACTTCTCGTGATACCATCAACACCAAACTCCGCTCCGTGCTAGACGATGCCACCAA
>DBLF01000030.1:59641-67380 GCA_002297965.1 Candidatus Segatella papionis | reverse complement strand
AAGTGGGGCATCAAGGTAAACCGCGTAGAACTGCAAGACATCACTCCTCCAGAGAGCGTGCTACAGGCGATGGAGAAACAGATGCAGGCTGAGCGCAACAAGCGTGCCACCATCCTGACCAGTGAAGGCGAGAAAGAGAAACAGCGCCTACTCTCGGAAGGCGAGAAGGCTGCCATCGTCAACAAGGCAGAGGCTGCCAAGCAGGAAGCTATCCTCAATGCCGAGGGCGAAGCAACTGCTCGCATCCGCAAGGCGGAGGCAGAGGCCATCGCCATCCAGAAGATTACCGAGGCGGTGGGACAGAGCACCAACCCTGCCAACTATCTCTTGGCGCAGAAGTATATCTCGATGATGCAAGAGGTGGCTCAGGGCAAGGACAACAAGGTGGTCTATCTGCCATACGAGGCAACTAACCTTTTGGGATCCATTGGCGGAATCAAGGATTTGTTTAAAAACTAATGATTCGATATCATTCACAAATAACAGGCAGAATATTCTTTCAATAACCAAAAGATAGAACATTCCTTCAAAAACCTGCTGATAACATTAAAATAGTAGCCGCAAGATTTTGTGGCTACTATTTTTTTTGCTACCTTTGCAGCGACAATATCAAAACAATCGTTTTCTACAGTAATTTGGGAAAAATATGAGTAAAAGAATTTGTATCGTGGCGGGAGCTAGACCTAACTTTATCAAGGTGGCTCCTGTAATGAGAGCGATAGAGGTTGCCAAAAAGAGCAATTCCGAGTTGGAATACCAGTTGGTCTATACGGGAAAGGAGGACGACCCTACGCTGGAAGACTCCCTCTTCGACGACCTGGGCATTCACAAACCAGACGTATATCTAGGTGTAAACTGTGATAACATGAACGAGCTGACAGGACAAGTGATGGCACAGTTTGAGCGCTACTTGCAACAGCACCCTACGGAGGTGGTCATCGTAGTGGACGATCTCGCCTCTACCATGGCCGTCGCCATCGTCACCAAGAAGCAGGGCATCAAGCTGGTACACATTGCCGCCGGCACTCGCAGCTTTGACATCACGATGCCGAAGGAAATCAATCGTTTGGTTATCGACGGACTCTCCGACATCCTCTTCACCGCAGGCATCTCCAACAACAGCATCGCCAATAAGGAGGGCGCAGAACTCTCCAAAGTATATATGGTGGGTAATGTACTCATCGACAACATTCGATTTCTGCAGCAACGCATGAAGCGTCCGGCTGTGATGGACGAGGAGCATCTGGAGGAGGGCAAGTATATGTTGCTCACCCTGAACCGCAAGGCCATCGTCAATAACATCGAGGAAATGAAGACCTTGATTAGCGTCATCGACGGTGTAGCACAGAAGGCGGGCATTAAGGTGTTGGCTCCACTCCGTGGCAAGGCATTGGGTTTCGTGCTCGCCTTTAAGGCTTACCAAGAGAGTGCAGACCATCAGTCGGGCATTATGGTAACACATCCCCAGGGCTATCTCGACTTCTCTTATCTTGCTGCTCACGCCCTAGGTGTAATCACAGACTCGGGCAATGTGGCCGAAGAAGCCACATTCAATGGCGTGCCTTGCATCACGCTCAACAGCTACACTGAGCATTTGGAGACCGTGACTGTGGGAACCAACGAGCTGGTTGCCGAAGACCCCGAGAAGTTGCAGCAAGCGATGGAGAAAATCATCAAGGGAGAATGGAAGAAAGGTGGAATTCCTGACAGATGGGACGGTCGTTCGGCAGAACGTATCGTACAGATCATTAACAATGGCTAATTCCAATCTCCGAGAAAAAAGCCAGTACTCATCCGAGCACTGGCTTTTTCCATTTATTTTCAAAATCTCTATATTAATGTAGTTTCTATTACTTTCAGTTCTGTTTTATTCAAGTTTCCCGTTTTTGCAAAAGTTTTATTTTTTGTTGGGTTCGGGTACAGGATAGTCGTACTGCTTGAAGTAGGCTGGCTGGTTTTGGTTATACCAATTGCCCTCCACGTTAATTCCGATGGAGAAATTCTTGCTGGTGTATTTCACGCCCGCACCCAGCACATTAGCCCCTGCAGCTCCCATGCCATAACCACCAGGCATCACGCCCATCCCCCATAATCCAGGGTACATGCCGTAGCCCCAACGCCCATAACCTCCATAGGGGCTGTAACCTGCATAGCGGTTGTAGATAGAGTTGTAATTGTTAGCAACGCTCACTTGCCCATACACGTATGCCTCCCAATGCTCGTCGAATTTGTAACCTAGAATGCCATACACACCCCCGTCGTGGTAACTGTCGCTTCCATAGTTTACGTTGTTGACGTATGCTCCCAGTGCCATCCACAGCTTGTTGTCCTTGGTAACAGGAGTGAGGTAGGTGGCGTTTATGTTCTGCGTGAGACCTCCCCAATGAGGAGCATGCTTGCCGAATGTGGCGAACACAGAGAGATCCACCGAGAGGTTCAAGCCCTTGTGCAGTCCCCAGCCGAATCCATTCCATCCATAGCCGTTCCTTCCATATCCACCATCGTTTTCTAATCCTTCGTAGGTGAGATTCGAAATAGGATTATCGTAATAGTCTGTTGACTTTTCTGACTTCCCTTGAAAATCGTTGATGCCATCCTGTGAGTTGTTCATCAGGCTGTAAGTGTTCTTGACGGGTTTCCCGCTATACACCATCTGTTTTCCATTTTGCAAGATGGTGTCACCAGGCAGAAGCCAGTCTTCCCGAGGGCTATCCGGGCTATGCAACGGACCAAAGTTCACTTGTTGCGCACTGGCATTTGTCCACGCCATCAAGGCGCTAATGAGTAAAATATAGATTCTTTTCATTGTTTTCTGTCTTTTTGTGGCAAAGATATAAATAAAGTTTGAGAAAAGCTCAACTTTTTAGAATAAAATGATTATCTTTGCAATCCATAACACTAAATGAGGTTAAAGTATTAAGGAAATGAAAAAAATATCAACAATTACTATTTGCGCCTTGCTTTTGACGGCAATCTCCACGGAGTGCCACGCACAGCAAGAGGAAAGCGGAAAGCAGCAAGGCACAGGTGTAAACCAGCAAGAGACTACAGGAAGGCAACAAGAGAAAACGGCACCCTATGCCGACGACTTACTCCCCTGGGAGACACCGCGCGACACCACTTGCCACGAAGTGCTCCTGGAGACCACGATGGGCAATATCCGAGTTGCACTCTATAACGACACACCCCATCATCGAGACAACTTCCTGAAATTGGTGAACAGCGGCTATTACGATGGCTGCATTTTCCAGCGAGTCATCAAAAACTTCATGATACAGGGCGGAGACTACTCCTGCCGCAAGGTGACACCAGGAAAGGTGGAGAAGTTTGACCTCGACTACACCGTGCCAGCCGAGATTCTCTATCCAAAGTACTATCACAAGCGTGGACAACTTTGCGCAGCCCGAGAGGGAGACGACGAGAACCCGACCAAGGCATCCGCATCAACCGACTTCTACATCACCTGGGGCAGGAACTTCTCGCCAAGACAGATGGAATACTACGTAGAGAAGGAGGAAAGAGAGGGCAAGTCGTACGCCATCCCATCCGAACAAATACAGCAAGGCTACATCAAGCATGGCGGCGTGCCACACCTCGACAATGGTTACACTGTGTTTGGCGAGGTGCTCGAAGGCATGGACGTGGTGGACAAAATCCAAAACGTGGAGACCAACAAGGAGAACAACGACCGACCACTTGTGGATGTTGTCATTACCCGAGCTACGCAGGTGAAATAAACTAACCACGCAAGAAAAAGCATACAAGTATGCAAGAGAAAGTAAGAATGATGAAATAAAGCAAAGAGAAAAATGAAATCATTAAAGGAATTATATAGAGTGGGCAAGGGACCTTCGAGCAGTCATACAATGGGACCACAGCGCGCCGCCAAACTCTTCCTTGAGCGATGCCGCAACGCATCCTCCTACGAAGTTACCCTCTACGGATCGCTTGCCGCCACAGGCAAGGGGCACATGACCGATGTCGCCATCGAGGAAGTGCTGAAAGAACATACCGTGCACATCATTTGGAAACCGCAAGTGTTCTTGCCTTTCCACCCCAACGGCATGAAATTCGTAGGAAAGGACCTCAACGGCGACATCATCGACGAGTGGACCGTGTATAGCATCGGCGGCGGAGCGCTCTCGGATGGCACCGAGGGACATAATGAGCTGGGTGCTGACGACGTGTATGACCTCCATACGATGGCGGATATCCAGAAGTGGTGCTACGACAATGGAAGAACATTCTGGGAATACGTGGAAAAGTGCGAGAGCAGCGACATCTGGGACTATCTCGACATGGTTTGGCAGACCATGAAGCAATCCATCCGCAACGGTCTCGACCACGAGGGCGTGTTGCCTGGTCCGCTCAAGCTCCAGCGCAAGGCTGCCACCTATTATATTAAGGCGAAGGGCTACCGCGCCTCCCTGCAGAGCCGCGGGCTGGTGTATTCCTACGCCTTGGCGGTGAGCGAGGAGAACGCCTCGGGCGGCACCATCGTCACGGCTCCCACCTGCGGAGCGTGCGGCGTATTGCCGGCTGTGCTCTACCACATGCAGACCGCCCACGACATGAGCGAAGTGCGCATCCTGAGAGCCTTGGCGACGGCAGGACTGGTAGGCAACATCGTGAAACAGAATGCCTCCATCAGCGGTGCCGACGTGGGATGCCAAGGCGAGGTGGGCGTGGCTTGCGCCATGGCTTCGGCTGCCGCCTGCCAGCTGTTCGGGGGCAGTCCCGCGCAGGTAGAATATGCCGCCGAAATGGGATTGGAACACCACCTGGGAATGACCTGCGACCCTGTGTGCGGGCTGGTGCAGATACCTTGCATCGAGCGCAATGCCTTTGCGGCGGCTCGTGCGCTCGACGCCGACCTCTATGCCTCCTTCTCCGACGGTCACCACAGCGTATCGTTTGATAGAGTAGTGGAGGTGATGAGACAGACGGGGCACGACCTGCCATCGCTCTACAAGGAGACGAGCGAAGGTGGACTCGCCAAAGGCTTTAAAGAATCATAAATACACAAATAAGATGCTGGTACATAGAAAGAAACATTCGTTTGGCATAACCATCGCTTTACTTTTGGTATGCTGGCTAATGGCAGCCTGCAGTGCAGGTAACGGCTCCTCCCGAAAGTCCATCAAGAGTAAGAAAGACTTGCAGGGAGCCACCATCGGCGTGCAACTGGGCACTACGAGCGACGGTCTCGCCACCGACCTAGAGAAGAAGGGAGACGGCACCAAGGTAGAACGCTTCAACAAGGGAGCCGATGCCATCCAGGCACTCCGACAGGGCAAGATAGACTGTGTGGTGACCGACGAGGCACCAGCCAAGGCTTTCCTCAAGGTGAATCCTTCGCTCCAGATTCTGCCCGAAACTTTCGACGAGTCGGGCTTTGCCATCTGCGTGGCGAAAGACAACGAAAAGTTGCAGAAGAACCTCAACGATGCCATCCACTGGCTCCAAAAGGAGGGCACCATCGACTCCATTGTGCATCGCCACCTGGTACAGGGGATGGCGGTGGCATATACCCCCAAGACCACTGACATCAAGAGATTGAACCAGAAGGGATTGGCTATGATTGGCTTGAAGAATAGTTTACGCTTTGCCACCAACGCTACCTTCGAGCCTTTCGAGTATTACCAGTCGGGCAAGATAGTGGGCATCGACGTGGATGTGGCGCATGCCATCGGCGATTTCCTCGGTGTGGATGTCGAGATACTCGACATGGAGTTTGACGCTATCATCACCTCTGTACAGACGGGCAAGGCGGACGCTGGCATCGCTGGCATCACCGTGACACCCGAGCGAGAGAAAAACATCTCCTTCACCAACACCTACACCAACGTGCGGCAGGTAATCATCTTAAACACTGGAGCGGAAGTCGCTGACAGCAAACAGAGTATCGTGGATAAGTTTAAGTCTTGCTTCATAGACGACGGTCGCTATCAATATCTCTTGACAGGTTTGGGCAACACACTCCTCATCACCTTCTTTGCCATCATCCTCTCCGTGATTCTGGGCACGCTGATAGCCATCGTGCGCGCCACCCACGAGCGACAGGGTACGCTCAAGTGGCTCGATATGCTCTGCCAGGTGTATCTCACCATCATCCGTGGAACGCCTACGATGGTACAGCTCCTCATCATCTATTACGTAGTGTTCGCATCCGCTGATGTCAACAAGGTGTTTGTGGCGGTGGTTGCCTTCGGACTAAACTCCGCCGCCTACATCGCCGAGGTCATCCGATCGGGCATCATGTCGGTGGACAAGGGACAGATGGAGGCGGGCAGGAGCCTCGGTCTCTCCTACGCCAAAACTATGCGTCTCATCATCCTACCGCAGGCGTTCAAGAATGTGCTGCCAGCCATGGGCAACGAACTTATCACGCTTCTCAAGGAGACCTCCATCAGTGGTTACATCGGATTGGTGGATCTCACCAAAGGCTCGGACATCATCCGCAGCATCACCTATGAGGCGATGTTGCCATTGGGTATGGTGGCGTGCATCTATCTCGTCATCGTCTTCTTGCTCTACACGGGCGTGAGGAAACTGGAGAAACACCTGAGGAGGGGAGAGAGAAGGTAATATACGTGCAAAGGAATTGGTTTAGAATTTAAAGAGAAATATGAAAGAGACTGAGAATAAAGATATCATCAAGATTGAAGGATTGGTAAAGCACTATGGTTCCAATGTGGTGCTACGCGGCATCACCACCAGCATCCGCCAAGGCGAAGTAGTTGCCATCATCGGTCCGTCGGGATGTGGCAAGAGCACTTTCTTGCGCTCCATCAATCTGCTGGAGCTACCCTCCGAAGGCAAGATATGGATAGACGGCAAGGACATCACTTCGCACGACAACGACATCAACCACATGCGTCAGCGTGTGGGCATGGTGTTCCAGCAGTTCAACCTCTTCCCCAACATGACCATCCGCCGCAACATCATGCTGGCTCCCGTGGAGCTAGGCAAGATGAGCCGGGCGGAGGCAGACAGGAAGGCTACGGAACTGCTTGAGCGAATCGGCTTACTCGACAAGGCAGACCAATATCCCGACAGTCTCTCGGGCGGACAGAAGCAACGTGTGGCAATAGCCCGTGCATTGGCAATGAACCCCGAGGTGCTGCTCTTCGACGAGCCTACCTCTGCCCTCGACCCAGAGATGGTGGGCGAGGTACTCCAGCTGATGAAGGAGGTGGCGGCTGAGGGCATGACGATGGTGGTGGTGACCCACGAAATGGGCTTCGCCCGGGAAGTGGCCCACAGGGTGCTCTTCTTCAGCGACGGTCACATCACGGAGGAAGGTACGCCCGACGAGGTGTTCAATCATCCAAAGTCGCCAAGACTACAGGAATTTCTGAAGAAAGTGCTGTAAAGAACTCATATTGCAATTAAAAACATTGTAATCAAAAAGGTCGCTATCCCGGTTTGTTCGAGATAGCGACCTTTTTGGTTACATACTGTTCGCCCTACTTGCAGCTTGACTAAACGTAATGCTTGTTGTCATAACTAGCGGGGCATTTTGTTCAAAATATCATTACATTCCTTATTTCTCTGTTTATCCCTATATTTAGGGCTGTACCCACTTTGAGAAACTACTAGGCGTAGTTTTTATTTTTTCCTCGCGTAGTTTTAATTTTTTCCACGCGATGTAGAGAAACTTACATGGCGAGGCATTTATAGATGTCAGGAAAAATATTGACATTTTTATCTCCTTCGATGTCTATATTTCCTTCGAT
>DBLF01000030.1:51651-59622 GCA_002297965.1 Candidatus Segatella papionis | reverse complement strand
TCTATATATGAGAAGGCACGGATTACACAAATGTATAATCCGTGCCTATTCATATTTGTTATTTCAGTTTACTCAAATAGCCATCGGCACGAGGATCGCCCAGTTCCTTGGCTCTTTCCAAGTTCTTGCGAGCCTCTTCTTTTTGCTTGGTCTCCATCTGGAGCAAACCCAGCAAAAGATAGCCATCTGCATACTCAGGGGCAATCTCCACGCAGTGCTTGGCTGCGCTGATGCCCTCGTCGTAACGCTTCACTCGCAGGTCGAGGCTTGCCCACTCGGCGAAATAAGTAGGTTCCTTAGGGGCGAGGTAGCAAGTGCGTGCAATGTCGAGCAACGCAGGCTGCCACATGCGCAACTTGGTTTCCGCCTTATAGCGGGCATAAAAGAACCCTGGCTCTACAGGACGGGCAATGGAGTCATATTGGTTGTAGTCGGCGAGAGCATTGCGATAGTCGCCCTGGTCGGCGAGGAATCCCGCACGAGCGAGATAATAGGTACCAGCGATGGCTCCAGCATTCTTCGATACATTTACCGCGCTGTCGAGCAGCACCTTGATTTCTGTGGTTGGTGCCTTGAGCTGGGTCTTGGCCTGGGCTGCCTCCAAATATAACTCACCGCTCTTAATGCTTGTGCCTGTGAGGGCGATGAACATATCGTATGCCTTCTGATAATCGCCCTTGGAGAAGTAGGCACGTGCCTCCTGGTGCTGATACACAGGGTTCGCCTTGATGGCGTATGCCTTCTGCGCCTCGTCGATTACTTTGTCGAAATTCCACGAAGTATAGGTGGAGTCACCACGATAGATGAGCTTCTGGTAGATAAGGTCGGCATAATTGGAGTGTGCCTCGTCCTTAACCCCGCTCTTCTTGATGCCTTCCTCCATGCACTTGTCGGCGGCTGCATAGTCGTTCTTCTCCACCAGCAGGCTCGCCTTCTCCTTGTAGCCGAAGGCAGAGGTAGGGAAGAGGGAGATAAACTCGTCGGCATACTTGCCATACACGTCGCGACTCACCTGTCCCTTGTTCAGGGTCATCATGGTGATGGCATCCTGCTCGCTGTCGGGCAGGGCGGTGCGAATGGCAGTCTGGCGCAAGGCGGCATCGAGGGTGGAGAGACCAGACATCTTGAGCTGCTTGGCATAGTTGGCATCGATGGCGGTAACTTGGCCGTTGCTATGCATGATGCCGATTACCTGTCCGTCCTTGTTGACAAATGGACAGCCCACGGCATTGTCGGGCACTGTGCTGGCGAAGATGTAGTAATTGTAAGTTTCCTTAAACTTCTCCACGCTGCTTACGTTCTCCTCCTGGATAGGCGACTTCTTGATGGAGTAGGGCACGAGCCACACCTTGCTGCCAGCAGCCGATGGTTCGGTGGCGATGTTGGCGGCAGGGGTGTTGCCCAACACGCGAAACTTAGCCACGTCGTAAAGCTCGTCGGCACCGAGGATGGCATCTACGTCCATCGACTTGCCCGAGGCATCCACGATACTCGCCCGTGTAGCGCCCACGAAAGGCTTGAAGGTGCTGATGGCAGTGCCCTTGTTGTCGATAAACACACCCTGGGTAGAGGAGATGATGTTGCCTCCCTTGTCGAAGGTGGTAAGGGTAAAGACGCTCTTAGCCGACTTCTGAACGGAGCCTGGCTGAGCGAAGAGGGATGATGCTCCGAGCATCAATCCCACCATAATCATATATGTTCTTTTCATAATCTGAGTAATTCTTTAGCATTGGCGAGGGCGGCCTGCGTTACATCGCTGCCGCTGAGCATCTGGGCTATCTCCTCGATGCGCTCCTGATTGTTGAGCTCCTTCATGTGTGAGATGGTGCCACTGTCGGTCTCCTCCTTCAATACCTTGTAGTGGTGACTTCCCTTGGCGGCTATCTGCGGCAGATGGGTAATGGAGATGACCTGTCGCTCCAGGTGCCCCATCTCCTCCATGATGTCGGCCATCTTCTCGGCTATCTTGCCGCTCACGCCTGTATCTATCTCATCGAAGATGATAGTAGGCAATTTCACGGCACCGCTAATCATCGCCTTCAACGAGAGCATCACTCGTGCTATCTCGCCGCCCGAAGCCACCTGGCTCACGGGTTGCAGCGGCGTGCTCTTGTTGGCACTGAAAAGGAAGCTCACCTTGTCGGCTCCATTGGGACAAAGCGGCTTAGGGGTAAAGGCTATCTCGAAACGCACGTTCGGAATGCCCAGCGGGATGAGTCGCTGCTTCATCTCCTTCTCGATGGTTTTGCCCGACTTCAGGCGGATGGTGGTGAGCTGGGCAGCTTGCTTCTCTGCTTTCTCCAGCAGGGTTGCTACCCGCTGCTCCATCTCCTCGATGGCACCGTCGCCATTGTCGATGTGGTCGAGCTGCTCGGCGATGTGGTCACGAGTGGCGATGAGTTCACTCACGCTCTCCACATGGAATTTCTGTTGCAACGTGTAGAGCTGGTCTAAGCGAGTGTTGATGGCTTCCAGACGGTTGGGGTCAAAATCCACGTTATCCACACTGCTGCTTATCTCCTGGGCAATGTCCTTCAACTCGATGTAGCTGCTCTGCATGCGGTCGGTTACGTCGGCCATGCTGGGATACACGTCGCGTATGTTTTCTAGTTGATGTGTGGCGTTCTTTAGTTTGTCGAGTATGCTGTCATCGTCGCCCGAGAGGGCATTGTCCGCCTCGAATAGGGCGGTCTTGATGTCCTCCGAGTGGCTCAGGGTCTCGGCTTCCTGCTCCAGTTTTTCCAGTTCGCCTTCCTCAAGATGGGCTTCGTCCAGTTCCTTGTGCTGAAATCGCATGAACTCCTCATTCTCTCGGTTCTTGGCGATTTCCGCCTTCAAGTCGTCCAACTGCTGTTTTGCCTGACGGTAGGCTTGGTAGTGCTGTTGATACACCTTGAGTTGATGGGCATCTTGGGCGATGATATCCACCACATTGAGCTGGAAGTCTTCCTTCTGCAGGAGCAGGTTCTGGTGCTGCGAATGGATATCTACAAGCTGTTCGCCCAGCTCTCGCATACGGGTGAGGGGCACGGGGGTGTCGTTGATGAAGGCACGGCTCTTGCCTGCTGCGGTAAGTTCTCGGCGGATGATGGTGTCATCGGCATCATAGTCGATGTCGTTGTCGTCGAAGAATTTCTGCATTCCATATCTAGATAGGTCGAAATGCGCCTCTATCACGCATCGGTTCCTGCCCGTCTTGATGGCCTTGGTGTCGGCACGGTTGCCCAGGAGCAAGCCGATGGCTCCCAGGATGATACTCTTGCCGGCTCCCGTCTCGCCCGTGATGACCGAGAAACCCGGATAGAGGGCAATGTTGAGCTCGTCGATAAGCGTGAAGTTCTTGATATATAATTGCTTGAGCATAATTCGTTAATGTTTTCTTTTATTTGAATAAAGAAGACCGGGCTTACTTTGCAGTGCCTGAATACACTTTTTATTCCTTGACTTGATCCCAGTACTTGTTCTGCGAGGGATTGATGGAGAAGAGTATCTCATACACTGCTTCCTTTTCCTTCTGAGTGCCCTTGCCCCTGTAGATGTTGGCCAGCTCTTCTTTCTTGTAGTCTGTCCAGATTTGAGGCAACATGCTCAGAGGGCGGTTTTCCTTCGCTTTCTTGAGGTCGGTTTCCAGGGCGGTGGTTACCTCGATGCGCCCTCGCTCGGCGTTGTTCACCATCTCGTCGAGCCCCTTGCGGTAGTAATCGTATTGCAACTGGCGGAAGGGGTCCATCGCTCCGTCTAGGTAGTCGGAGATGACGGCGTAGCGATTGCGGTCGCTGTCGAAGGCTTTCCAGCCCGGGAAGTCGAGGTTCTGCGCATTGTTCACCAGCGACATACAGCGTTGCAACACATCCTCGCCCCCCTTGGGCGAGAAACTGTCGAGATCGATGCCGATGATGAGGTAGGCATAGTAGGCAAAGAGCGCCGTGAGCTGATTATCTACTTGTTGCTCATTGAACTCCAACTGGTCGTATTCTGCAAAACGGAATGTGAAGTTGTCATCGACATTATGATATAAGGTGGAGTTGTAAGCCGAGTTATACACGGGGCGGTTGGCCTGTATCATCGCCTTGCAGGTAAAGAGGTTTTGGTCTCTGTCGTACTTGGTGACGGTGATATTGAAGTTGCACACGATGCGCTCGTTCTTCTGAAACTGCAGATGAGTCCACTGGCGGTCGTTGACGAATTGTTCGAGTGTTTGCTGCAAGTTGTCGAACACGCCCTGCTCCGTGCCCGCAATTTGGGCATGGTTGATGGTAATCTTGGCTTGCAACTCCTGTGCCGTAGTTTGGATAGGGCTACAGCAGAAGAGACAGCTCGTCGATAATATCGCGAGCCACTTCCGTCTTCGGTTTCTTCTCATATTCCTTCTTTCCATTTTCCGATATAATCGTAATCTGATTGTCGTCCGTGCGGAAAGTGGTACCTGGGTTACGAGTGGAGTTAAGCACGATGAAGTCGGCGTTTTTCTTCACTCTCTTCTTCTGTGCGTTGCTCTCTTCATCGTTGGTTTCCAGGGCGAAAGCTACGATTCGCTGATTCTTTTGTTTCATCTTTCCCAGGGCTGCGGCTATATCGTGGGTAGGTACCAGCGTAAGTTCCAAATCATCCTTCTCTCGTTTGATTTTTTTGTCGGCTACGGTAGCAGGTTTGAAGTCGGCCACAGCAGCACAGAGAATGGCGGCATCCGTATCCTTGAAAGCCTCGGTGGCAGCCTGATACATCTCCTCGCAGCTCTCCACGTCGATGCGGTGGATGGCTGGGCTGCAAGAGAGCGAAACGGGACCCGCCACCAGGGTAACGTCGGCCCCACGGCGCAAGCACTCCTCGGCAAGGGCGAATCCCATCTTTCCAGACGAGTAATTGCCGATGAAGCGCACAGGGTCTATCTTCTCATAGGTAGGACCAGCGGTAATCATCACCTTCTTGCCACGGAGATCGTTGGCAGGACTTTCGTCTGCTTCCTTATCCTTCGAATCAGAACCATTCTCGACTATATCGAAATATCTGTCGAGGTAATCCACGATGACATCAGGCTCCTCCATGCGTCCCTTGCCCTCCAATCCGCTGGCAAGAAATCCCACCTCAGGCTCGATGATATGGTTACCATACTCCCTGAGGGTTTTCATGTTGTGCTGCGTGGATGGATGCTTGTACATATCCAAGTCCATGGCAGGGGCGATGAACACAGGTGCCTTCATCGAGAGATAGGTGGTAATGAGCATATTGTCTGCAACGCCATTCGCCATCTTGCCCATGGTGGAGGCGGTGCATGGTGCAATGACCATGGCATCCGCCCACAGACCTAGGTCCACGTGCGAATTCCATGTGCCGTCACGTTGGGAGAAAAACTCGCTCACCACGGGTTTGTGGGTCAATGCCGAGAGCGTGATGGGAGTGATAAACTCCTTGCCGGCCGGTGTAATGACCACCTGCACCTCGGCTCCTCGCTTGATGAGTCCACGGATGATAAGGCACGACTTATAGGCGGCTATCGAACCCGTGATGCCCAATACGATTTTCTTTCCTTTTAACATTCGTCTTTAACTTCTAACTTCAGACTTTTAACTTCTAACTCTATTTTCCCATTCTCTTGTTAAACTCACGCAAACGAATGCGGGTAAGCACCTGCTTGGTGTTGTTGGTAAACTCGCTGCCGAGTATCCAAGTGTAGTAGCCAGGGTCCTTGGTCAGAATCTCTGCCACATCCCAGCCCTTGTACTTGCCGAAGTTGAACACCTCATGCTTGCGAGGCTCGCCCTTCTCATCGAGCACAGGATTGCCGTTGGCATCCTTCACTTCCTGCCAAATGATGCGACCGGCGAAATCCACGTTGTCGTTGCGCTTTGAGAAGGCAGCAAGCTCGTCCATGTCATTGTTGAGCACGCGGTCTGGCTCCTCCTGCACACCTGGTGCATAGCGATCCAGCTCGCCCATGAGCACACGATAGGTTGCCTCGGTGTCCTGGTCGGCACGGTGAGCCTCGAAGTCCTCCTCCATTTTTCTACCGCAATAGAACTTGTAGGCGGCGGCGAGATTGCGACGCTCCATTTTCATAAAGATGTTCTGAGCATCGATGAGTCGGCACTTGGAGAAATCGAAGTCGATGCCAGCGCGCAGGAATTCCTCTGCGAGCATAGGCACGTCGAAATGATTGGAGTTATATCCAGCGAAATCGCAGCCCGTAAACTCCTTCTCAAAAGTGGCAGCCAACTGCTTGAATGTAGGGGCTTCTTTCACGTCTTCGTTGCTGATGCCAGTGAGTTCCACCACCTCCTCAGGGATAGGCTTCTCTGGGTTGATAAACTGGTTTTTACGAACCTCGGTGCCATCCGGATTCACCTTGATGTAGGAGATCTGGATGATTCTGTCTTTCACCATATCAAGACCTGTTGTCTCCAGGTCGAAAACGATGAGAGGCTTGGTAAGATTTAATTTCATCTTGTATATATTGATGTATGTTTGTTTCTAAATGTTTGCATTCTAGTCGTTGAGGAGCATTGGCATGATGAGCATGAGGACATCTTCGTCCTTAGGCTGCTCGGCTGGCACGATGACACCTGCTCGACTTGGGTCTGCGAGTTGGAACATCACCTGGTCGCTGGTAAGGTTGCCCAGGATTTCCATCAAGCTGCTACCCTTGAAACCGATGGTGAGCTTCGTGCCTGTATATTCGCAGGAGAGCACCTCCTTGGCAGATGTGGCGAAGTCGATGTCTTCTGAAGACACCTCGAAACGACCATTCTCAATGTGGAAGCGGATGAGCTGGCTACTCTCACTGGCAAAAGGCAATACGCGGCGCAATGCGCTCTGCAAGCCCTTGCGATCTACGGTGGCGATGCAAGGATTGTCGGTAGGAATCACTGAGTTATAGTTAGGATAGCGTCCGTCGATAAGGCGGCATCTCAGCAATCCATCACTGAACTCTACCTCGGCATTGCGTGCGTCAAACTTAATGGTAGCCTCATCTTCCTTGCTCAAGATATTTTTAAGCAGAGTAGCAGGCTTCTTCGGAAGATTAAATGCAGAAGGATTCTCACTCTTGATGGAATAGTTTCTGCTTCTCACCAACTTATGTCCATCGCTGGCAACCACGGCAAGGGCGTCGGCTGTGAAGTCGAAATAAATACCGTTCATCACCGGGCGCAGCTCGTCGCTAGCTGTGGCGAAGAGGGAGCGATTGATGTTGTCGATGAGCAAATCCGTAGAGAGCACCACGGAGGTACACTCTTCGCTCATAGGCTGGGAGCGAGGATAGTCTTCGGCATTGAGACCTGTGAAGTTATAGAGACCATTCTGATAAACAATCTTGATGGCGTAAGTCTCGTCGATATCCACGTCAAACTGAAGAGGCTGCTCTGGCAGTTCCTTGAGGGCATCGAGAATCACGCGGTTGGCCACGCAGAACTCACCCTCGCCCTCGCTGTCGGTAAGCGCTATGGTACTCTTGATGACGTTGTCATTGTCGCTGGCGGTGATAGTCATCTCGCCGCCTGCCACCTGAAACAGGAAATTGTCGAGGATAGGCAGAGAATTCTTGCTGCCAATCACCTTCGCTAGCATATTGAGCTTGCTGCTCAAAGCTGAACTTGAAACTGTAAATCTCATGAGTCGTTATTTTATATTATTAATTTTTCTATGTTATAATTTTCAATGATTATCAATGTTCCTTAACATCAATGTTCCTTGATGATACTTATCTTTGCTTCCTATGTGAATAAGATGCTTATCTTTGCTTTTTCCGCAATTATGAGCACAAAAATACAAAAAATATCGGGGATAGACAAAAATAATTGAAGAAATGTTTCAGTTTTAGAACTATTTTTCGTAATTTCGCAGTCAGAAAGAAAATCTAGCTAATAATCCAGCTTCTTTTCTCATCAAACTTGGGGAAATCCATCCAGGAACGAATACTCATTGCGAATGTCTTGCTGGCGAATATCTCGTTGCTACATCTTGCAGAAAGATGTC
>DBLF01000030.1:0-51596 GCA_002297965.1 Candidatus Segatella papionis | reverse complement strand
GTCCTATCATAGAGCAAGTGTAAATCAAGGATGGAATTTTCCACCTATTTAATATATAATAGTATTAATTTTTAAAATAACAATATGGAATTACAAGGAAAGGTGATTGCCGTTCTACCTGAAAGAAGCGGCGTTTCAGCAAGAGGCGAGTGGAAGTCTCAGAGTTTCGTCATCGAGACCCACGAGCAATATCCTAAGCAGATGGTTTTTGATGTATTTGGAGCTGACCGTCTGGCTCAGTTCAACATAAATACAGGTGACGAAATCAACGTGTCTTTCGACATTACCGCACACGAGTATCAGGGGCGCTGGTTTAATAACATCCGAGCATGGAATGTCGTTCACGTAGATCCAAACGCAGTGGCAGGTATGCAGGGCGGTATGCAGCCAGGTGCTCCATTCCCTCCAATGGGTGCGGCTCCTCAGGCAGCTCCACAGGCAGCAGCTCCTGCAGCAGGTGCCACAGCTCCATTCCCTCAGCAGCCAGCAGCTCCTGCAGCAGCACAGGATGGCAGTGCAGACGACCTTCCTTTCTAATCAAAAGGTCTTTTTTAAAAAGATACAATTAAAGATATGAATATATAGGAAATAGCCTTAGAGGTAGGGGAGTCCTACCTCTAAGGCTATTCTGCTTTCTCTCCAAGGCTTTTGCATAGAAAGTTATTTGCTGTAAAACACATAACCATCAATCATTCCTTCTGACTTCTGATTTTAAACCTTCTACCTTTTCGTCTTTCAGCTGGATTTTAGACCTCCAATATCTTTTCGTCGTAATTCAGAATTATAGGCCTCCTATCCTTTTCTCCTGCTAAAGGATTAATACTTTAATCTATTCTTCTTCTTTTTTCAAAAAATTTCTTCGAAGCGGCGAAGAAGAGCACCACAGCGGCAGCGTTTTCCATTGCCACCATCCAGAAGGCCCCGCTGTAGCCGAAATGCTCAGCCACCACGCCGCCCAAGAGACATCCGATGCCGAAACCAAGGTCCCATCCCGTGAGGATGCTACTGTTGGCGGTGCCGCGTTGGTCGTGCCGTGCCACATTGACAAACATATTCAGGAAGGCAGGGTAGAGGTGACCGTTGCCTAGACCAATGAGCGCAGCCGAGAGATAGTAGGCTATCGGATGCTTGATGCCCACGAAGATGAGGAAGCCTACGAGCGAAATCAGCATTCCCTCGGCGGCATTTTGGGTGAGCTTGCCTTGGCTCAAAGCCTTGCGCCCCTGTATGCGGCTCAGAAAAAGGCCGATGGAGAGGATGGCGAAATAAGTGCCCGTGCCCCCAGTGATACCTAGCTCCTCCTTGCTATAGATGGCGAGGTAGTTGCTCAGCACGCCCCAGCAGAAGCCAAACATACAGATGTTGATGGCTAGCAGCCAGGCACGCGTCAGGAAGAAGCGGTCGAGCGAAAGCTTCTCCTTGTTCTTCACAATCTCCTTTTCGGGTAGGCGCACGGTGCCGGCGATGACAACTGAGACGATGGCTACAACGAAAGCCAACCAAAACAATACCATGTAACTACCTACCAGGTTGTGGAGATAGATACCGATGGAGGGTGCGAGCGCCATGGCGAAGTTGTTGCTCAACCCGTAGAGACCGATGCCCTCGTTGCGACGACTGGCTGGCAACACGTCGATGGCGCAAGTACTATTTGCCACCGTCACCGCACCGAACGGACCACCATGCAGCGTGCGGCAAATGGCGAACATTAGGATAGTGCTGGCAGCGATGTAGCCAGCGAAAAAGATAGCAAAAGCAGACAAGCAGACCATCAACACCTTCTTGCGTGAGAAGCCGTCCACCACATAGCCACTAAAGGGGCGGATGACGAGCGCAGCCACTGTATAGCCGCTCAACACAATGCCTATCACATCCTTAGAGGCACCGAATGTCTCGCTCAGATAGAGCGGGAGCAACGGCGTGAGGAGGTAAAAGGCAAAATAGAGCAGAAAATTGGTAGTCATCACCTTGATGTAATTGCTGTTCCAAAGTTTCTCTTTCATCGTTGTTTCGTTTTCTTATCTTTTTGTTTCGCTTTCTTATCTCATTTTTCGATCTTCTCTTAATTCTCGAACTGCTCCTTTCAAGCCATTTCTGCCTATCTTTCTCCAAAAGTGTCCAGACTTTACTAGTTTGTTTTCCAAAAAGTGTCCTAACATTACCAGTTTGTAGTCGAGAGCAGCGACCTTCCAACATTACAGCCTATCTTCCAGCCATGCGTCGATGAGTCGACGAGCTATGGAGAGTTTCTCAGGGAGGATTGGTAAGTTGTCCTTAGTGAACCATTTGCCCCGTGAAAGTTCCTCTTTCTGCAGGTGAATTTCGCCATCCACATACTCGGCAGAGTAGCCCACCATCAGTCCACTAGGATAAGGCCATGGCTGGGAACTGAAGTACTTCAGGTTTTTGATGGTCAAGCCCGTCTCTTCCATCACCTCGCGGTGCACAGCCTCCTCCAGGCTCTCGCCCGTTTCTACGAATCCAGCCACGAGACTGTCAAAATTCCCCTTGAAGTTGCGGGCGTGAACCAAGAGCACCTGATCGCCCTTCTTGATGAGCACGATGATGGCGGTGGCGAGCGATGGCCACACTTGCTTACCACACTCGGTGCATTTTTTGCTAATATCGGTAGCCATCTTCATCGGCGAACCGCACACGCCACAATACTGGGTGTTCATGTCCCAATAGTTCAACTCCTGACATTTACCAGCTTTCTGATAAAGCTCGGAGGTGAGCTTGTAGAAGCTAGGACGCAAGCCGCACATCTCGAAGCGCGGGTCGTCGGTGACAGGCTCGGGGATGGTGAAGGTCTTCACCTCCGTGCCATCTGCCATCGGCGTGATGTTGAGGATATGAGTCCATGGCTTCGTCTGCAATGGGCATTCCTCACTACATGGAATCGTATAGGTTCCATCTTCCTTTTTCTCTAGCAAGAGGTCGGTCTTGCAAAATATAAACCAATATTTCATTTATTTCTTATTGTGTCTTATTATGTCTTATTACTCTAATTTATATGTATCATTCGGGAATATAGAACAAGTCTTGGTCTCGAAACATTCGGGAATAAAAAAGAATCTTATTCCCGAATAACTCCAATTTCTACCCCAAAATCTCTAGCTTGGTATTTCCGAATAACTTTTATTTCAGAATATCTTTTATTTCTTATTTCCGAATAACAACTGATAGTCTCTTTCTGCAGCAGGCTTGGTCCATGTCTCTGGAACAAACTTCCAGTTGTTGTTTGCTTTAGCCTCCACGGTACCCATCTTTTCGATGGCCTCCATGAGATAATAACGCTGGTCGCGCTCGCTGCGATAGATGATACGGCTGTCGAGGCTGTCCTTTGGAATTCCGGCACCTCGGGTGAGCAATTCGCCGCCGCCATTGCCTCGATAGCTGTTCACAGCCACGGTGTACCACTTCTTTTCATCGAATGGCTGGCCGTTGCTCATGCGCAATATCTTCACCTTCTCGCCGTTTGGCTTGGTGACATCCACCTCGTAGTCGATGCCTGCGGCACTGTCGAAGTTGAACGAGAAATTCTTGAAGCCCAATCGCTGCTGGTCGCCCCAAGTCTGGTTGTCGAGCAAGAGCAGATGGTCTTCTGGACTCTTCATCGTATTCACCCAGAGGTCGTAGCTCATCTCCAGATGCTTGCGAATCTCCTCGCCGGTGAGGCGCATCACATAGAGCTGGTTCTCATATTTATAGAGGTTGAACATATCGCCTACATAGATAGGACCAGCATTGATGGTGGCATCAAACTGCAAAGGGGCGTTGAAGGCGATGTCGGCTCCGGTAATCTGAAGCTGCAGATTGAGAATGAAGTCATTGAAGGCACAGCTTCCGAAGAAAGACTCGCGGCTGTGGATGGTGTTCTTGAATGTACCAATCTGCTTGCCCACATACTGATTGATTTCTGCAATCTGAGGCTCGAACGCCTTCATGAAATCCTCGTCGATAGGACATTTTGTCACATCTGGCAGACTGCCGCTCACCTGCTTGTCAGTCACCACATACTGTTTCTTGCCGTTCACCTTCTTCTTGTCGAGGATGAGGGTGATAGAAGCATCGCCCACGTTCATGGCGTTGTTGGCAGGGTCTAGGCAAACCACCTTCTTGCCCTCCACATTGGTTACGGTCTCATTACAACGGGTGTGGTCGTGTCCGAAGAATACCACGTCGAATCCTGGCACCTCCTTCGCCACACGCAGCGAGGCATCCTCCTCATAGTCAGGGGTGGTGATACCGCCTTCCTTGCCGCTATGGAACACACCGATAACCACATCAGGCTTCTCGTTCTCCTGGATGTGCTTCATCCATCGCTTGGCGCTGGTCACCATATTCTCAAACTTCATTCCACTCCAGAGATTCTCCGTGAGCCAGTTAGGGATGGCTGGGGTCAGCATGCCAAGGACGGCTATCTTCACGCCCTCGCGGTTCAGGATGATATAAGGTTTTACGTAAGGCTCGCCCGTCTTTGTATCGATGATGTTGGCACCAAGAACCGGACAGTTTAACTCCTTGATCCACTTGTCGTAAACGGCGTGCCCCGTCTCCACATCGTGGTTTCCGAAGCATTGAGCGTCGTACTTCATATAGTTCACGACATCGGCTGCCACATTGCGTGCATTCGTATTTACATAATTATAGAAGTAGCAGGTAGGCTGCCCTTGGAGAATGTCGCCGTTTTCCAAGAGGATGACATTGTCCTTGTAGGTCTTTCGTAAGTCGTTGACATAGGAGGACACACGAGCCAGGGTGCCTGGCTTAGGCTTGCGATTGATGAAATCGTAAGGGAAGAAAGAGCCGTGAACGTCACTCGTCTCCACCACCCGGAGTTGAACGGTACGCTGTTGAGCCAGAGCTTGCGAATTGACAGAGAGCGCTACGAGGAGCGCAGCAAATACTTGTTTCATATCTTTTCTTTATAGGATTTTGAATAGAACTATTGGGGGGAAGCCTTACTACCCATCTCAAGACCACAAACAACAAAGCCCCTGACGAGGTGTCAAGTTCCCCTTTGACTTTGCAAAATTACAAAAAAGTTGGCAAATACGGCATACTTTTTGTTGGATTCTTGTCAAAAACATAAAAAATAGGAGGTATTATACTATGGCATTTGTAGATTATTACAAGATTCTCGGTGTAGATAAGAACATCCCACAGAAGGATGTGCGCGCTGCATATCGCAAGCGTGCAAAACAGTTTCACCCGGATTTGCATCCTAACGACCCGAAAGCGAAGGCTAAGTTCCAGGCGCTGAACGAGGCGTATGAGGTGATTTCCGACCCTGAAAAGCGAGCCAAGTACGACCAGTATGGCGAGCAGTGGAAGAATGTAGGCGAAGGCTTCGGAGGCGGAGGCTACAGCGGTGCCGGTGGTGCCGCCGGCGGAAATCCTTTCGAGGGCTTCGACTTCAGTAGCTTCGGAGGTAGTGGAGGTGGATTCTCCAGCTTCTTCGAAAACCTCTTCGGAGGCGGAGGCAGAGCACGTACCAGTCAGCAGCAGGGTGGTTTCGGTGGCTTTGAAAGCTTCGGCGGTGGCGCTGGTGGATTCGGTGGCTTCGGAAACGCTGGCGGCGCTGGGTTCAGCGGGAACGCTGGATATGGCGCAGGTTCAGGTTTCAGCACTGGCGGATGCAACGGCGGATGTGGCGGTCAGAATACTCGCAGCAACAACGGAGAGATGAACATGAACGTGAACATTGATATGTACACGGCTTTACTGGGCGGCGAGGGTATCGTAAAACTCAGCAACGGCTCAAAGATTAAGTTGAAAATCAAACCAGAGACCCAAAACGGTACCAAGGTACGTGTGCGTGGCAAGGGATACGACCGTGGCGACGGAACCTTTGGCGACTTGATTATCACTTACAACGTAAAGCTACCTACCAATCTTACCGAGCGACAGAAAGAGTTGCTCCGAGAGATGAAAGAGGCAAACTAAAGGTTTTAGATGACTAAAAAGAGTCTTCGAGGAAAAAGTCGGAAAAGGCTTAAAAGTCAAGAAGGCTTAAGAAAACTTATAGTAAAGAATGAGAAAAATCTCGGAAAAAGATAAAAAGTAGCCACCAAGCACAAAAGGCAAACCAGCCAAAGATCAATGTTGACCTGTGACTGGCTTGCCTTTTATCGTTTTATAATTAAATCTCCTATGGATTTATAATTATCCTCCTAATTACATTCTCTACAGATTTATAATTATTCTCCCAAAGAAATCTTATTCATGTTAAAGGAAGAAACCTTGCCATCTGGCGATACCACAGCAGAAATCTTGAATAGATTCTCCTTCTTGCTGCCATCGGTCAAATCGAGATCTTGCCGTGCAGAGAACTGAACTTGATATTCATAATCCTCATCACCTACCTCACGCTTCTTAATTTGATAGTCATTGTTGATGTGCCAGTTCATATTGGCAACATTATCTTTGTATAGCTTGTCCATGAATGTCACCACATCCGCCTTGGTGGCAGAAGTTTTGCCAAGAAGCGAAGAGAGGATGTCCTCGCAGGTGGCAGTAAGTCCATCGGCGTTATGCGAATTGATACTCTGGAAGAACTGACGGAAAAGACCGCTCACCATCTGCTTCTCCTCTGGCTGAAGGTCACGACTCTTAGCTTTCTTCAGTGCATTCTCAGCCTCTTCGATGTGGGCACCATCTGTATGTGCATCGAGGTAAGTCTGATAAGCATCCACATTGTCTGCGGCCTTCGCCACGTTCCAGTCGATGGAATCAATCTTGTTCCATACCTCCTGTTTGTGCGGGCTGTTAGGGTATTTCTGGAGATAAGCCTCAAGCGCTTCCTTGGATCCGCTCACAACGGCGTTGGTCCAATCTTGATCTACCTGCTTCAACATATCTAGATGAGCCATAATGGAATCGCGGTGAGCTTCATCGGCATCCTGATAGGTATCTAGGTAACTCTGCAACACCATCGGGTCGCTACTCTGCATAGCATACTCATAGGCCTCCTGCTCCTTATTGCGGTTGGCACTGTCATAGAAATAATACATAATGCCACAAACCAAAACCGCAAAGATAAACGAAATGATAAGGATAGCACGATTGCTCTTTTTCTTCGTGGCCTGACCATCGGGTGTATTGCCATTATTTCCACCATTTCCATTATCCATTCCTGTAGGTCTCCGTACAGGGGGGACAGGTGGAATAGGAGGAGCGGGGGGAGTCGCTGGACGTTGCACTACACGAGGAGGTTCCTGCCGCACCGGGGGTACAGGTGGAACCGAAGCCGAAGGAGGCTCAGAAGACTTTGCTTCAGACTGGTTTGATTCGGAAGATTCCGAACGAACAGGCACAATAGCCTCCTGCTCAACAGGGGCTGGAGTTTTTTGACCGATAGGGACAGAAGAATCCAAAGAAGCGGGTGTAATATTGGTTGCACCAACTGTTATCTCATGGCAGTTAGGACACATCTCCTGGCTGCGGAAATACACCTCGCCGCAATGCGGACACTTGATAACCTTTCCTGCAATCTCAACGCCGCAACTAGGACAAGTAGGAGCCTTGTCGCTGATTTGGCGTCCACATTCTGGACATTTTATTATAGCCATCGTAATATTATATAATAATGTGTATTGTTTAATCCTTAGTTTACTTGCTAATCTATGATAGCTTATTTATATGACAACTTATCTATATTATACAAGTTATCTATATATGGCAGAGCTATCTATGCGGTAACTTATCTATGACGAAATCTGATTTCTCGAAGTTTGTGCCTTCCCATGAATCGGCTCTTGTCCACATAGCCATTGATACCGTTCAGTTTGCCCTTACCGGTGTATTGCCACATTTCGATGTCTCTTCCATCCTTCAGCACAGGCTCTCGCTTGGTATATTGAGCTATCATCAGCTTGTAGCTGTCTAGCTTGCCTCGCAAATAACTGTCATAAAAGTTGGCACCTGTATAGATAAGTGGTTTTTGTCTATAGGCTTTCTCCACGAGATGAAGAAACTTGAAGAGGGAGTCGCAAAACTCCTCGGTCTCTAAGCCGCTCTTGGTCTCCACATCGATCATTGGTAACAAATCTTGGTCACCAGGTCTGCACTGAGCCTTGAAATTTTCCAACTGCGTCTGCTGAGGAATGCGGGCACGATAAAAGTGGTAAGAACCCACCTTTAGGCCATATCTGTGGGCAAGGTCTATATTTTGCTTATATTTGCTATCCACATTGGATCCACCCTCAGTGGCCTTGAGATAGACGTATGCCATTTTGGAATTGTCGCCCACTGTCTCCCAGAACACATTGCCCTGATAGTGGCTGAGGTCGATGCCATGGACATGGCTACAAGTGTCCTCGCATTGTACCTGTGCGTGGCTAGAAAGAGTTAGAATGGTCGATATGATAGTTATAAATATTCTTTTCATAAATGCAAAGGTACGAAATTCAACTGATATTCGTATCACTAAGAGCTTATTTTTTATATATTTTATATTATTCTTCTTATATCGTTCTTCGATAAGAGAGAAGATGCCCTTCCTCTGTTACGAATATTATTCTTCGATATGAGAAAATATTGCTATTCCTCTATCTCGGAAAGCGATCGGAAGAAGTTGTTCCAAAAGTTGCTGATGGTTTCGATGGGGGCATACTCCAGGTACCTCATGCTCCGGCGCAAGTTCTTTCGCATAGTACCTCCTGTGGTGCGCACGAAGCCTGCCCGAGTTTGCTCGAAGAGAATCTCTTGCTGGTCTAGACTGTTGTAATAGAGTGAACGAAGGGTGAGCTTATAAGCACCTCGTTCCACCCGATGTACATAGGGAATCTCATCTTGCTCAAAGTCAAAGAAGAGAATCAGCACGCTACCCTGCAATTGCGCCATGCGTTGGATTCGCAATTTGGCAAGCCATCTATCCAATTTTACGAAATCCACCTTATCGCCCTTGGTGCGCAGGTAGATACCCATCTCGATGATACCGCTCAGATTCACACCGTTGGAAAGAATGCCATTGATGTTGGACACGATGATGCGCAACAGGTGCAGAGTCTCCACCGACGTATCGATGGCATGCCGTTCGTTTTCCTGTATGCTCATAAGGCGGCGGTTCAGGAAGCCATTATTCATACGAACTTCGCCTGCAGGCACATCATTAAGGTTCTTCATCATCTGGGCTATCTTCTTCTGCTTGAAGGTAGTCATAGGCTCCATCTCTTCCTTCGTTTGGAAGTAGTCGGAGCGCAACTTAACAAACAGGTTTCTCTGTAAAAAGTCCATAGCTAAATGAATTAAATAGTATTTATGTTTCTTCATCCATACGTTTCACACGGCCTTACGCATTATGACATCCATCAACTGTATCTCTTCGGATAGCGGAAGAAAATGGAAAGCAACGCAGCCATACCTATCGCCACGGGATAATAGAGGTAGGGGAGGATGTCCATCGGACTGAGACTGGCAAGTCCAGCCGCCAGAAGCATCTGAACGCCATAGGGTATTAATCCCTGTACCATACAGGAGAAGGTATCGAGGATGCTCGCTGCCTTACGGTTATCTACTCCATACTTATCGCCTATCTTCTTGGCAATGTTGCCTACTGTGAGGATAGCCACAGTATTGTTGGCGGTGCAGATATTCACCATCGAAACCAGGGCGGCAATAGACAGCTCTGCCCCTCGCTTGCCATTCACGTGGGCGGTAATCTTTTCGATGACATAGTTAATTCCGCCATTCTCCCGAATAATCTCCAGCATGCCACCCGCCATCATGGCGATGATGACCAGTTCACCCATTCCAATGATGCCATTTCCCATAGCAGAGAACCAGCCGAAAAGGTCGTAACCGCCCGCATTGGCGATGGTATTTCCAACTGCATCCATACCTTGGGCTACTCCTTGCGATGCCAAGAGGTAAGTCCCGATGCCTATCACTCCGCACAACAAGGTACCAACCGTAAGCACGGCCATCACATTCATGTCGGCAATGGCCGCCACCAAAACCACAAGGTAAGGTAAGACCTTGACATATTCTACATCGGGAATCTTCGTGGGAGCCTGGAGGCCGAATCCCATGATGGCATAGATAATGAGCACAACGACGGCAGCGGGAACCACGATAAGTGAATTCACCCGAAACTTGTCGCTCATCTGGCAATTCTGGGTTTGCGTAGCCACCACGGTGGTGTCGGATATGAAGGAGAGGTTGTCACCAAAATAAGCACCGCCCACAATGATGGCGGTCATCATGCCCACGTTCGCTCCCATAGTATGAGCGAGTCCCGCAGCTATCGGAACAAGTGCCACTACTGTGCCGACGCTTGTTCCAATGGATACGGAGATGAAACATGCCGCCAAAAACAAACCAGGCAGAATCATACTGGCTGGCAAGACGCTTAACGCCAAGTTGACAGTGGCATCCACAGCTCCCATCGCCTTGGCTGATGAAGCGAACGATCCTGCCAACACATATATCCAAAGCATAAGCATCAGATTGTTGGCTCCGGCACCCTTACTATAGGTATCTACCCTCTTTCTAATGGGCATACCACCAGAGATCGCCACGGCATAGATGCTGGAAATCATGAATGCCACAGTTAGCGAAAGGGTAGTGTCCTTGTGGCAGGGATTCACCGAGTAGATGGTGAAAACCACTATGAGGACTATCAGTAAAAACAACGGCGACAAAGCCAACAAACCTTTTTTATTACTCATAATTTTAAAGAGTTAGTGGTCGGGGAGAGAAAAGTTAGAAACTTGAAGAAGATGATGATGATGAAAAAGAAGACGAAAGCGAAAAAAGCATAAATATGTAAATGCTGGATTCTCTTTTATTAGCATTTAACAACGACCTAGAGCATTTAGCTTCTCACTTTGACATTTAGCTCCTCATTTTGAGCATTCTAAACTTTTGAATTCGAGTTTTCAACTTCTAACTTCAAATTTCTAACTTCCAATTGATCAATCCCGATCGAAATTACAACGTTACTCCATTCTTAAATATGGAGATTTCCCGGTAGCCATTGTGCTCGTTGCGAGCTTCCTCACCACTAGCCACGGCTATAATCTTGTCGATAAACTTGCCTACTAATTCCTTCATTTCTGTGCCTTCCACAAGTTCACCCGCATTGAAGTCTATCCAGTTTGGCTTGTTGCGCGCAAGCTTACTGTTGGTAGAAATCTTCATTGTTGGCACGAAGGTGCCGAAAGGAGTGCCTCGGCCTGTGGTAAACAGCACAAGTTGACAACCAGCAGATGCCAATGCTGTGGCAGCCACGAGGTCATTGCCTGGAGCTGAGAGCAGGTTGAGACCTGTGGTCTCCAAGCGGTCGCCATATTGCAACACGCCACTCACAGGGGCACGACCGCATTTCTGAGTGCATCCCAAAGCCTTGTCTTCTAGTGTAGAGATACCGCCAGCCTTGTTGCCCGGCGATGGATTCTCGCCTACAGGTTCTCCGTGACTTAGGAAATACTCCTTGAAGTCGTTTATGAGGTGCACTGTCTTTTCGAACAGTTCCTTGTTTTCGCAGCGGTTCATAAGGATGGTCTCTGCGCCAAACATCTCTGGAACCTCGGTAAGGATGCTGGTTCCGCCTTGTGCCACCAACCAGTCACTGAACTCGCCCACCAAAGGATTGGCGGTGATGCCGCTGAATCCATCAGATCCGCCACACTTCAAACCCACACGAAGTTTACTCACAGAAACATCCTCGCGCTTGTCGTTCTTCGCCTTTTGATAGAGATCACGGAGGATGTCCATGCCAGCCTCCAGCTCATCGCCCTCCACCTTTTGGGTCACGAGCAACTTGATACGCTCCTTGTCGTAGTCACCAAGCATCTCCATGAAGGCATCAGGCTGATTGTTTTCACAGCCCAGCGAGAGCACAAGCACCGCACCTGCGTTAGGGTGCAAGCAAATGTCTCTGAGCACCTTGCGTGTGTTCTCGTGGTCACCCGAGAGTTGGGAACATCCATAGTTGTGGTGCCATGCGTGGATGGCATCGATGCCTTCGCAGCCAGTCTCCTGCTTTAATAGCTCCACAAGTTTCTCTGCAACACCGTTCACACAGCCCACAGTAGGTACCACCCAAATCTCGTTTCTCACACCCACTTCTCCATTCTTGCGAACGTAGCCCTTGAAGGTTCGCTTCTCCTTAGCGATAGTGAGTTGCTCATCCACAGGATTGTAAGTGTATTCCAGAGTGCCCGCCAAATTGGTCTTGAGGTTGTTCTCGTTAACCCACTCTCCCTGTTTCAAGTCATGCTCAGCATGACCGATAGGGTAGCCATACTTGATGATGTTCGTTCCTGCAGGAGCATCGTCGATGAGCACTTTGTGTCCAGCAGGAGTGTCCTGTAGCAAAGTGATGACCTTATCATCTACCTCGATAACCTCGCCCTTCTTCATCGGGCGTAGACAAACCACTACCGAGTCGGCAGGGTTAATCTTGATAAAACTTGATAGTTTCATAGTTGTAGTTTTGTTTTTGTATATGTTGTAATATTATATGTAAACATGTAAGCCTAATCATTACTGTGATTTCAATCTGAATTTACTTCTATCCGCACTTACTTTAATCCACATTTGCTTAAATCTGCGTCCTTCGATAAAAATCCACATTCTCTTTCATCAAAAGCTCGATAGGCATATAATTCACTGGATTCACCTTCTTCTTCAAGACGATGGCGAGGAAGAGGGTATCTACACAATAGTAGCCCTGCATATAGGCATGCTGTGCGATGAGGAAGGAGATACTCCCCTCGCGCAGGCAACGGGCGTTCTTGCCCACCATGTCGTAACCCATGATCTGCACGTCTCTGCGGTTTGACTTCAAGAGGAAGTCGCCCACGATGTGTGCCTTCGATGTCATAGTTATGCAGTGGTGAGTATCAGGATGCTCTGCGAAATATTGCGCCAGCATCTTCTGATACTCCCCTCTTGTTCCATCAAGAGGCAAGTCGAGCACGTTGATGGTCAATTGCGGGAAGTGGTCGTGCATATAGTGGCGGAATCCCACCTCACGGTTGTCCTGCTGCTTACTCACCACAAGTCCGTCCTTGGTTTGTCTCATCAGCATGATTTCCTTCTCATTCCCGGCAATCATCATCAGCATCTTTGCTGCAAAATATCCCGAGCAGAAAGAATCCTGTCCGTAAAACGACAGAGGGCGAAGGTCGGGCATATAGGAATCGAGCAGAATAAAAGGGATGGAGGCTTGGTGCAACTTCTCCGTGAACTCACGTGTCACCGACAACGACGAAGGCACCACTATGATACCTTCTGGTCTGGCCTCGAAAATCTGCTCAGATACCTCACGGAACGAATCCTCATCGGAACGCTCATAGAATCGTACCTCCAGGTCAATGTGGAAGTCACGGCGAATCTCCTCGCATTTCTTCGCTCCTTCCTCGATTTCCTCCCAATAAGCTTCTGACTCATGCTTCGGTATCAGAAGATAGAAAGTATAAGTCTTATTATACGCCAGGGCACTGGCATACATATTGGGTTGGTAATTCATTTCTTTGAGAGCTTGTTCCACTTTCTCTCGTGCCGGTTTCGACACGTTAGGGCGATCGTGAAGAACACGATCTACAGTTCCCACAGATACGCCAGCTCTCTCGGCGATGTCCTTGATTCTGATTTTTTCGGCCATTGTTTTTAAGTTTATTTTGTTTTTAACAATCGGTGCGCAGTAGCTTTTAGAAGCTTCTATATATAAGGTGAAATCCTTATTGAGATGTTATCATCTCTTTCCCAGTCAAGACTTCATCAATATCCGCCTGCTGTGCGTTTCGACTGTGTTTTTACGAACATTTGATGGTGTTTAAGTGCCTGTGCACGGTCACACGTCAGCATTTGGGCACAAATTTACAACTTTTTTTTGAATTGTGCGAATGCACAGCCGTTTTTTTGCACAGAAAAGAGAAAAAAAGCATAGAAAGGCTTGAAAAAAGCGATAAAAACGGAAAAAATAAGGGGTGAGACGAAAAAAACTTCTAATTTATTTCGCTATTCGAGAAATTATGTTTATTTTTGCCACCGATATGAGACAACTACTATAAAATGTGTCTATCAATAAACAAACAATAAAAACAAATAAATTAAAACTATCAAACAATGGCAAAAATTGTAACGTTAGGTGAGATTATGCTTCGTTTGTCACCAGAAGGCAACGATCGTTTCATTCAGAGTGAGTCACTCCGCATCATCCCTGGTGGTGGTGAAGCCAATGTGGCAGTAAGCTTGGCCAACTATGGCCACGACGCTTACTTCGTTTCCAAGTTGCCTAAGCACGAGATTGGTCAGATTGCCGTGAACGGTCTCCGTCGCTATGGTGTCAACACAGAGTTCATCGCCCGTGGTGGTGACCGTGTAGGTCTCTATTATGCAGAGACAGGTGCTTCGATGCGTCCTTCCAAGGTGATTTACGACCGCGCACACAGTGCCATCGCAGAGGCAGATCCATCTGATTTCGACTTCGATAAGATTATGGAGGATGCACGGTGGTTCCACTGGAGCGGCATCACTCCTGCCATCAGCGATAAGGCTGCCGAATTGACCAAGCTCGCTTGCGAGGCTGCCAAGCGTCATGGAGTCACCGTATCCGTGGATCTCAATTTCCGCAAGAAGCTTTGGACATCTGAGAAAGCCATCTCTGTGATGCGCCCACTGATGAAATACGTAGATGTATGCATCGGCAACGAGGAGGACGCTCAGCTCTGTCTCGGATTCAAGCCCGACGCAGACGTAGAAGGTGGCAAGACCGACGCAGAGGGCTACTATGGCATCTTCAAGGGCATGATGAAGGAGTTCGGATTCAAGTATGTGGTTTCCACCTTGCGTGAGTCGCTCTCCGCTACCCACAATGGCTGGAAAGCTCTCATCTACGATGGTAAGGAGTTCTATCAGAGCAAGCACTACGACATCAACCCAATCATCGACCGTGTGGGAGGTGGCGACTCATTCTCTGGTGGCTTGATCCACGGTCTACTTACCAAGGAGACCCAGGCAGAGGCTTTGGAGTTTGCTGTAGCAGCCTCAGCATTGAAGCATACCATCCCAGGCGACTTCAACTTGGTATCAGCCGATGAAGTGGAGAGCCTCGCAGGTGGTAACGCCAATGGACGTGTACAGAGATAATTAACAAACTATTTACTTTTAAACTAAGAAATAAAATGGCAAAATTTAGCAAAATGCAGGTCATGGCAGCCATGAAAGAGACTGGTATGGTGCCTGTATTCTTCAATAAGGATATCGACGTTTGCAAGAACGTGATCAAGGCATGCTACGAGGGTGGTGTGCGCGTGTTTGAGTTTACTAACCGTGGTGACTTCGCCCATGAAATTTTCGGAGAAATCGTCAAATGGGCTGATAAGGAGTGCCCTGAGCTGATACTCGGTGCTGGTACAGTGATTGACGCAGGTACAGCTGCCCTATATCTACAGTTGGGTGCCAACTTCATCGTAGGTCCTAACTTCAACCCAGAGATTGCCCCTGTCTGCAACCGTCGCTTGGTACCTTATTCGCCAGGCTGTGGCTCTGTGACAGAAATCAATAACGCACAGGCTGCTGGTTGCGACGTAACCAAGGTGTTCCCTGCAGGTAACGTGGGTGGTCCATCCTTCGTAAAAAACGTATTGGCTCCTCTTCGCTGGAGCAACATCATGGTGACAGGCGCCGTAGAGCCTACAGAGGAGAACCTCACCCCTTGGATCAAGGCAGGCGTGCTATGTGTGGGCATGGGTTCCAAGCTCTTCCCTAAGGAGACAGTAGCTGCCAAGGATTGGGCTGCCATCACAGCCAAGTGCAAGGAGGCCCTCGGCTATATCGCCAAGGCTCGTGCCTAAGACTACGACTTAGCTTCAGTGTATCACATGTCACTATCATATCATAGACTAGTGTATCACAAGAATTATTTTAAATACATCTGCATCGCCATCATCTGCCCGATGGTGGCGATGCTTTCTTTTTCAGCTTGTTCGCCGTCGCATAAGGGCGAAGTAGATGAGCTGAATTCTCTTTCTTATGCGTTCCACTATCGTAACCTCGACTCTACTAAAGTATTGGCCAACAAGGCTTTGAAACTTTCCGATGACTATTCTGCCGGATATGCGGAAGCTTGCAATAACCTCGCCTTCGTAGCCATAGCCAAGATGGACTATCGCACCGCCAAGAGATGGCTCGACCTTGTGGACGAGCGCAGCGACAACCAGATAGAGCTCCTCATTGCCGACGTTCAGAATATGCGCATTTGCCAGCGTGAAGCCCGCAACAAGGATTTCTATAACTATCGCGAGAAGGCGATGAACCGTCTGCGAAGAATAGGAGAGGAGGCAATGAATCTGCCCAAACGAGAACACAATCGCGCCATCTATGCCAAGAGCGAGTTTTGCATCGTTGCAGCCACATATTTCTACTATGTGCAACAGGAACGACCTATGCAGCAGGCACTGGCTGAGCTTGATCCAGACGAACTAGAGCAAGACACGGCGCAATATCTTAATTATCTATACAACTTCGGCTCGGGTGGAGCCATCACTAGGGGAACCACCAACGAGATTAGTCAGGCAGAATTTGATTACCTCATCCGTCTCTACATGCTTTCCAGCGGAAACAATCCCTATCCCTACTGGCAAGCCAATGCCCTGCAGGCCATTAGCGAGCACATACAGGATGCCGACAGCAGAGAGTTTCTGATGAAAAACAATCTCCCGGCTTTCCAGTACCTCAATGTGGAGCAGATGCCCGCCGACCTTTTGGCCGGCAATTTCGCCCAACGTGCCCTAAACCTTTTCTCCGCCTACGGTGACGTGTATCAAACAGCCGGTGCCTATCGCACCTTGGCCGAATGCTACTGGCAAATCAAGGACTACGCATCTGCAGGAGAATGCTTGAACAGGGCACTTACCCAAAACAGAGCCATCAGCCAGGCACCAGACTTGGTTGCTTCCATACGCGAACAACTTAGTCTTGTATATTCAGCCATAGACAACAAGCCATTGAGCGATTACAACCGTAACCTATACCTCGACTTGCAGGAACAGTCGCGGCAAGACCGACAGTTGGAAGCACGTGCCGCCCAGCTCGACAGCAATGCCATCCAGCTCAATGCGATGATAGCTGCGGTGCTTACGATGATACTCCTCGTGGTGTTGCTGCTCTATGTATTCGATCGCATGAAGAGAAAACGCGCCAAGGAAGCCACAACCGATACTCTGCTTCAACCATTGCAGAAATGGGAGAAAGGCAACATTCAACGAATCAATGAATTATCCGAAAAATATGAAGAAATACTCGAAGAACGAGACATGGTACAACTTCACCTTAGTGACAACAAGCGACGCAACCTGGAACAACGAGCCAAAGTTTCGCTAGTAAGGAGCATCACACCATTTATCGACCGAATGATTCACGAGGTTTCCCGATTGGCAGAGGGAAACGAGAACGAGGAAGTAAGGACGGAAAGATACCAATATATATCAGAACTTACAGAGAAAATCAACCAATATAACACTATCCTTACTTCTTGGATCCAGATGCGCCAAGGATCCATCAGCCTTCGCATCGAAAGCTTCCCTCTGCAGCCACTCTTCGACATCGTGGCAAAGGGAAAGATGGGGTTCCAGGCACAAGGCGTAAAGCTAGACGTGCAGCCTACTGAAGCTGTGGTGAAGGCAGACCGAACACTCACGCTCTTTATGATCAACACCATCGCCGACAATGCCCGAAAATTTACTTCAGCTGGAGGCGAAGTGGTGGTGAGAGCACAAGAAGTGGTACCGAAGAATCCAGCACAGGGTGCTACGTCCAACAATCCTGGCTATGTGGAGATTTCCATCGCCGACACAGGAAAAGGCATGGATGAGGAAACACTCTCCCATGTTTTCGACCGGACCTATACCGGCGGGCATGGCTTCGGATTGCTTAACTGCAAAGGTATCATAGATAAATACAAGAAACTCAGTTCTCTCTTCTCCGTCTGCCAGATTGAGGCAGAGAGCCAGGTGGGCAAGGGGAGTCGTTTCTCCTTCCGTTTGCCTTGTGGCATCCGCAGAATCCAAACGACGATGGTTTCCTGGATTCTCCCGATAATGACGATAGTCATCACAAGTTTAGCCTTGCCTAGCATTGCGGCGAAAGCTCCAGACTATCAGCAAGCATCCCTTACGAGCGCTACCCACAGCAAGCTACACCATCATCATGACAAGGCAATTGGCTCCAATGGGAAAAAATGGCCTGAGAAAAGTCCAAGAGGCAGCGCCAGTGGAAAACATTCCTCCAACCAATTGCTTGAACTCGCCGACGCTTATGCCGACAGTGCCTACTTCAGCAATATCAATGGCACCTACGAGCGAACTCTCGACATGGCTGATTCATCGAGAGCTTATCTCAACCGTTATTACCTCTCTCTGTATCCCGATGGCAAATACCTGATGGTGCGCCATCCATTGAAAGGAAAGGCGGCAGAGCTACAATGGCTACACGACAGTGTGCCTACCAACTACGACGTGATACTTGACATCCGTAACGAGAGTGCCGTGGCAGCCCTCGCCCTGCATAAGTGGGAGCTATATGATAGCAACAACAAGGTATATACACAACTCTTCAGAGAGCGCAGTGCCGACAATTCGCTCGACGACTATGTGCGCACTATGCAAGTGTCGGAAAACTCCAAGGCAGTGGCCATTGTCCTGCTCGTACTCCTGCTGTTGCAGTTGCCGTTGGCATACTATCTGCTATACTATCGCCACGTGTTGCGCTATCGCTATGCCGTGGAGAAAGTGAACGCCATCAATCAAATATTGCTCACCCAAGCCACGGAAGAGGAGAAACTTAGCGAGATAGAGAAAATATGGGACATGGCTTCCAGTTCCAAAGTGCGCAACCAGCAACTCTACCCGCAGCTCAACGAGGTGGTGGAGCACATACACCACGCTTTGGAAAAAAGCATAGAGATAAGACAACATGAGGCACAGAACATAGAGATGGCAGAAGACGACCTGCACCGTGCGGAATACGAGAATGCCAAGTTACATATCGCCAACTCCGTGCTCGACAACTGTCTCTCCACACTCAAACACGAGACCATGTACTACCCCTCTCGCATCCAGCAACTCATTGAGACCTCGCCTTCCGACGTAGCTTCACTACAAGAGCTGGTGGATTACTACAAGACCATCTATACGATGCTCAGCTCGCAGGCGATGGAACAAGTGGAAAGCAACTTGAAATGCGACTCCGAGCTAATGGATTATCTTGGTAAACTGCTTGTAGGAGGAGTGAAACATTATTCCTATCACATCAAGGACAACAAAGACAACCATTACGCCACGTGTCAATTTATTTTGGAAGACGTGACTTACGATGTGCACCTTCACGCACACTTGTTCACGCCGCTTACCCAGGATATGAAATATCTAGTAGCGCGCCAAATCGTAAGAGAAATAGGAGAAACTACCAATCTGCGTGGTAGCGGCATCCTTGCCAAGCCTTCGGAAACCAACAAACTGATGATAGAGGTGGTACTGCCCACGAAACTTGCCTACCTAATGAAGCAATAGGACTGGGTAAAAAGGCAAAGGAAGTTGCAGAATAGAATCATAAGCAAAGGAAGTTGTTGTTAGACAAAGAGACAAAGGAAAATACAAAAAGCAATAAGTATAAACATAAAAAAACGACATAACAAAGATGGAAAACTTTAAGGTAATCATAGTGGAAGATGTGCCCCTCGAACTAAAGGGCACAGAGGGAATTTTCAAGAACGACATCCCCGAGGCTGAGATTATCGGCACAGCCGACAGCGAAACAGCCTACTGGAAGCTCATGAAGCAGCAGAAGCCCGACCTTGTGCTGCTCGATCTTGGTTTGGGCGGTTCCACCACGGTGGGTGTTGAGATATGTCGCAGCACCAAGGAGCAATATCCCGACGTAAAGGTGCTTATCTTCACGGGCGAGATTCTGAACGAGAAACTCTGGGTGGATGTGCTCGATGCAGGTTGCGATGGTATCATCCTGAAGAGCGGCGAACTGCTAACCCGTGGCGATGTGGCATCGTGTATGGCAGGCAAGAAACTGGTATTCAACCAGCCTATACTCCAGAAAATCGTCGAGCGATTCAAGCAAAGCGTGAGCAGCCAGCTGATGCGCCAGGAGGCGCTTGTCAACTACGAGATAGACGAATACGACGAGCGATTTCTTCGCCATCTTGCCCTGGGCTACACCAAGGAGCAAATCACCAATCTCCGAGGGATGCCTTTCGGCGTAAAGAGCCTGGAGAAAAGACAGAACGAACTGGTGCAGAAGCTCTTCCCAGACGGCAACAATGGCTATAGCGTGAATGCCACCCGATTGGTAGTTCGCGCTTGCGAACTGCGTATCATCGACATCGACAACCTGCAAGCCGATGAAGAATAACGGGCCAAGCCGATGGAATACAAAAGGATTGACAAGCCGATGAAACACAAAAGTACAGATAGGATAGGGGCTTACTTGATGCTCTTGCTGGCTGCAGCCCAGATAGTGCTAGTATTGGTGTCTTGGCTCATCACGGCTGCGATGCCCGACAGTTTTCCGCACTCTATGCTCAGTGCCGAGGGCATCCGTTGGTTCTTCGGTAGATTCACCGAAAATCTAGCTTCGCCATGGTTGGTCTGGTTGCTACTGGTAAGCATTGCATGGGGCGCATTGCAAGCCTGCGGAATCCTCCGATACGACCGCACCGTCTATCGCCAACGCATCGCCTTACGCCTGGTATGGATAGAGCTAGCGGTGTTTCTCCTCATCATTATATTGCTCACTATGGTTCCCCACGCCATTTTGCTCAATGTGATGGGCGGCTTGCTGGAGAGTAGTTTCAGCCGAAGCATCCTGCCATACGGATGCTTTGTGGTCATAATATTGAGCTTGAGTTATGGTGTAATGAGCAATCAGCTGGAGAGCGTGGAAGCGATGGGAGAGGCATTGTCGCAAGGCATTCGCACCACAGCCCCTTGGTTTGTGGTCTATATACTGGCGGTACAGTTTTATTCCTCTGTCGTCTATGTGATGGGATAAAGCATAAGGTCGAAGGGACACTCCAATCACTTGGAATGCCCCTTCTTTTTTTTGGTATATATTTGTACAAAATTGGTCTATTATCTTATTGCTTTACTATGCTGCTATCTTCTGCCGCCAAAGTGACCGCCACCATTGCTGCCACCGCCACTCTTTCCGCCATTACTGCGAGTAAAGCCACCACCGAAGGAACGGCTGTTGCCACTAGAAGATCCATTCCCGAAAGAGCGGTTTCCACCGAATGAGCCACCCCGGTTTCCACCAAAAGACCCTGAGCTTGGAGTAGTGGAACGAGGTGTAAAGCCACCATTGGAAGGTCGGCTGTTGTTGATGGTTCCACCTCCGAAAGTTCGATTGCCGCCGTTTCCAGCACCATTTCCAAAGGAACGATTGCCGCCGAAAGAGCCACCACCAACTACCGGATTTCCTGCGCCATTATTATTGGGGCGAGCATTGAATCCACCATTGAACCCTCCATTGCTTCCACCAGGGCGAGTTCCATTTCCGAATCCTCCGCCATTGTTTCCTGGTCGAGGGCCGTTACCAAACGAGCGATCACGTGTTACGGTAGTGCGAGTGCTGCTCTGACGGTTCATATTGCCGAAAGCTCTGCCACGTCCGAAGTCGCCACGGTTGAATCCATCTCTCATACCGATGCGAGGATTTCCGCCCGGGCGAGGACCGCCGAACTCACGTCCGTGATACCAACTACGTCCGCCGTTCATTCGCCAACTATGTGCGCCGCGATAAACATTGAAAAAGTGCGGACGCCCGAAGAAGAAATAATCTCTGCGAGGATAGCGTGCGTATATTCCGAAATGGAAGAATCCTCCGTCCCAATATAGTGGACGATAGAAATAAGCTGCCGAACAGAACGTACGATATTGCCAATCCAGAAGGATATAGCTCAAGTCTAAGTTTCTCTGTCTCCAATACACGCCATAGAGATCGTCCACGGTGTTGACGCCCATCAGATAGTCGAGATTTATTTCATAGGCGGCCTCATACTGGTCATCCGTGAGGTTCAGCTCGTAAGCCATCTTGTCGGTAAGAAACAGAGCCTGCTGCCGAGCCTGCTCATAACTCATTGCTGATGCAGAAGTGAATGTTACCATGAACATTGCCACAAGTGCTATGATAAACTTCTTCATAATCGTATATTTTTAAATTGTTATTTTTTCCATCTTTCTGATTTCTGCTGCAAAGATAAGGCGATTTTTTCAGCCAGGACAAGGATTTTCCCTAAACCGAGGGAGGAAATTCCCTAAACCCACAAATAAGGATCATCTGTGGGTCATCTCTATATGGTAAGGAGGTTTTATAATGGTTCTATTTACCATAATGTCGATTAGTACCTAAAAGGAGAGAACGGATAGAGGGAAAAACAATCCCTCCAAAGAACATTGATAAATAAGGAAGGAAACTAGAATGTCAGTAATTTTCCCAATGCGTATAAATACCTCGCCTAGTAAGTTTATTTACATCGCGAGGAAAAAATAAAAACTACGCGAGGAAAAAATAAAAACCACGCCTAGTAAATTCCCAAAGTGGGTACAGCCCAATATATAGGCACATTTCGTGAAATAATGAATGTAATGATAATTTACACAAAAGCCCTGCAAGCATCATATAATCCTAATGCTTACAGGGCTTCTTCGTATCTTAGGCACTCCTATTAAAAATATACGATTTTTAATTGTTTACAATTTGTGCCTACTTTATTCGATGTGCTAAAAAACTTATATTTTACCAAAGTTCCAGACGCTCACTCTTAGGAATGAACATCTTGTCGCCCTGCTTTACGCCAAATGCCTCATACCAAGCGTCAATGTGTGGAAGCGCTCCATCCACACGCCATTTGCCGAGTGCATGAGGATCGTTCTTTACACGCTGGCGAATCTCCTGCTCGGTGATGTTCTGTCCCCATACACCTGCGTATGCCAGGAAGAAACGCTGAGCTGGTGTGAAACCATCCTTGTTCTTCAGAGGCTTCTTGGCGGTGGCATTCTTGAAGGCATTGTAAGAAACCATCAAGCCTCCGTGGTCTGCGAGGTTCTCACCAAGTGTGAAGCGACCGTTTGCGTTCAAGTCTGGCAACACCTTGATATTGCTGAAGAAGTTTGCGTATAGGTCGGCACGCTTCTCGAAGCCCTTGGCATCAGAAGCTGTCCACCAATCCTTCAGGTTGCCGCTTGCGTCATACTGGCGACCCTGGTCGTCGAATCCGTGGGTCATTTCATGACCGATTACCACTCCGATGGCACCATAATTGAATGCCTCGTCGGCCTTGGCGTCGAAGAATGGATACTGCAAGATACCAGCTGGGAAACAAATCTCATTGGTAGTTGGATTGTAGTATGCATTCACGGTCTGAGGAGTCATGTACCACTCGTCCTTATCCACTGGCTTGCCAGCCTTCTCGGCGATTTCCTTCTCGTTGCGGAACTTACGGCAAGCCATCACGTTCTCATAGAAACTCTTCTTTGGGTCGATGGTAAGCTTGCTATAGTCGGTCCACTTGTTAGGATAGCCTATCTTTACATAAAACTTGTCGAGCTTCTCGTGGGCTGCAGCCTTGGTGGTGTCGCTCATCCAAGTCTGTGCGTCGATACGCTGACCCAGGCTCACCTGCAAGTTCCTCACCAAGGTCTCCATCATCTTCTTGGAGCTTTCTGGGAAGTATTTCTTGCAGTAGATTCTACCCAAGGCCTCTCCCATCTGGTTCTCCACCTGGGCTGTGGCACGCTTCCACAATGGATGGTCTTCCTTTCTGCCGCTCATGGTCTTGCCGAAGAAGTCGAAGTTGGCCTCGCGAATCTCGTCGGTGAGATAAGCCGAAGAACTGGTGATGACATCCCACTCCATCAAAGCCTTGAGAATCTCTGCGCTTTCTGCGGCGGTAATCTTGTCGTAACCAGCCAAGAATGAAGGCTGACCTACGACCATCTCCTGCAAGTACTCGCTCTTGATGCCCTCGGCGTTGGCAAGTGCCTCCAATGGGATATTAGGATATTTCTCCTTAAACTCCTTGAGAGTCATCTTGTTGTAGTTGGCCTGAGGGTCGCGCAACTCAGTGCGGCTCTTAGAGATGGTAGCAAGACTGGTTTCATGGAGGAAGATGGCCTGTGCCTTCTGCTCAGCCTGAGCTGCAGAGAAGCCATAGAGCTGGAACATCTTGGCTACATAAGTCTTGAAAGCCTCGCGGATAGCCACTGTGGCAGAATCGTTGTTGAGGTAATAATCCTTGGAGCCAAGGGTCAAACCTCCCTGCATCACATTGTAGATGTTCATGGTGACATTTTTCTCGTCTGCACCGAAACCTGTGCCATAGCCCACACCAATGCCCTGAGCGGCATACTTGATTTGCAACTTCTGCAAGTCTTCCTTGGTCTGTGCGGCAGCGATTTCGTCGAGGAGAGGCTTCACAGGAGCGATGCCCTCCTTGTTACGACGGTCGGTGTCGAGAGCGAGCTTATAGAAGTCGGAGAGCTTCTGTTCGATGGTGCCATTCTTGTAGGTCTTCTTCTGAAGTTCAGCGAGGATGGCGTTGATTTTCTTGTTGTTGTTCTCTGTCAACACGTCGAAGCTACCGTAGCGGCTGTAAGCAGCTGGCAGCGGATTGTTCTTCTGCCATCCACCTGTGGCAAACTGGTAGAAATCGTCGGCTGGCTTAGCCGTCTTGTCGAGATTGCTCAAGACAAGTCCCGATTTGTTCTGAGCGTCGGCTGCGATAGGCATCGCTGCGAGCATCATCATCGGAATGATCATTCTCATTTTCATTTTTTCTCGTTATTACTTAATATTTATGATGATTAATATATCCCTCTTACTGGATTATTTAATATAACCCTCTTACTGGATTATTTAATATAACCTTCTCTTACTTGATATCCCTCTTACTTGCTCACTTCCTCGAGCTCTTCGCTGAGTACCATCCAGCGCTCGTTTTCCTCGTCGAGGCTTTTCATCAGCTCGGTATATTCGGTTACGAGTTCCATATTGGTGGCATTCTCAGGCTTCATCAGCAGGTCATCGATTTCCTTCTTGCGAGCCTCCAGTTTCTCTATCTTCTGCTCGCAGTCTTTCACCGCCTTCTCAGCCTTGCGAATTTTCTTTTGCTGCTCCTTGTGCTCGGCATAGCTCTGCTTGGCGGAGGATTGAGCCACCTGTCCATCGGCGGATAGAGTAGCCGATGCCACAGAGGAAGAAGAAGATGCCGTCGATGATGAGGCGCCCGATGGCGAACCGGTGGAAGCCATTCCCCCACCCTGCTGGTTGGCAAGCGCCTGACTGATGCTTTCGGCATTGTGGGCACGCAAGTAATCGTAGATGCCACCCAGATGCTCGCGCACCTTGCCGCCACCAAACTCATATACCTTATCCACCAAGCCATCGAGGAACTCACGGTCGTGGCTCACAATGATGGCTGTGCCGTCGAAGGCACGGATGGCCTCCTTGAGCACGTCCTTCGACTGCATGTCGAGGTGGTTGGTAGGCTCATCGAGTATCAGGAGGTTGACGGGCTGAAGCAGAAGCTTGATCATCGCTAGACGGCTTCGCTCGCCACCGCTCAACACCTTGACGTATTTCTCCGAAGTCTCGCCTCCAAACATGAAGGCGCCCAAGAGGTCGTTTACCTTGAGTCTCATCTCGCCCGTCGCCACATTGTCGATGGTCTGGAAGATGGTAAGGTTCTCGTCGAGGAGCTGTGCCTGGTTCTGTGCGAAGTAGCCTATTTGCACGTTATGCCCTATCTTGAGCGTACCATCAAAAGGAATCTCGCCCATGATACACTTTACGAGCGTAGATTTACCCTCGCCGTTCTTTCCGACGAAAGCCACCTTCTCGCCTCGCTTGATGGTTAGGTTTACATGGTCGAAGACGGTATGCTCGCCATAGTCCTTGCGCACCTCGTCGCAGATGACGGGATAATCGCCACTGCGCAAGCACGGTGGGAACTTCAGGTGCATCTGCTTGTTATCGACCTCATCTACCTCTATAGGCACAATCTTCTCCAGCTGCTTGATGCGGCTCTGCACCTGCACGGCCTTGGTAGGCTTGTAGCGGAAACGCTCGATGAAATCCTTGATATCAGCTATCTCCTTCTGCTGGTTTTCGTAAGCACGGAGCTGCTGCTCGCGGCGTTCCTTACGCAATACCACATACTCGTCGTACTTCACCTTGTAGTCTTCTACCCTGCCGCAGGTGATTTCCAGCGTGCGGTTGGTCACATTGTTGATGAAGGCACGGTCGTGGCTCACCAAGACCACCGCCTTGGCACTCTGCGCCAAGAATTGTTCGAGCCATTGGATACTCTCGATGTCGAGGTGGTTGGTAGGCTCGTCGAGCAAGAGCACGTCTGGCTTTTGGAGAAGTATCTTCGCTAACTCGATGCGCATACGCCATCCGCCCGAGAACTCTTTGGTAGGACGATCGAAGTCATCACGGGTAAAGCCGAGTCCGCTCAGCGTGCGCTCAATCTCAGCCTCGTAGTTTTCTCCACCCATCATCATGTATCGCTCATGTTCCTGGGTAAACTTCTCTACGAGCTGAGCGTAGCCTTCGCTCTCGTAGTCAGTTCGGTCGGCCATTTCCTGCTGCATCTTGTCGAGTCGGGCCTTCATCTCGGTGTTGTGGGCGAAAGCCTTGCGAGTTTCCTCCTTCACGGTGGTATCGTCTTGCAATTTCATCACCTGTGGCAAGTAGCCCAGGGTGGTCTCGTTAGGGATGGCAACCACGCCATCGGTAGGCTTCTGCAAGCCGCAGAGTATCTTGAGCATCGTGGATTTGCCCGCACCATTCTTACCCACGAGGGCGATGCGGTCACGGTCGTTGATGACAAAGCTCACGTCATGGAAGAGAGGCTTCACGCCAAACTCCACTTTCAGTCCTTCTACTGAAATCATATTTAATTATAATTCTTTATCTTTGGATATATATTTCTACTTTAGATATATTTCTACATCTCCTATGGATTCTATGGAATTAACAAGGAAGAGTCGCCATAGCTCAGGAAACGGAAATCGTGAGCCAAAGCATACTCATACACTTTCTTCCAGTCGCCATGCAAAAAGGCACTCACCAGCAGGAGCAATGTGCTTTGAGGCTGGTGGAAGTTGGTTACGAGCATCTTCACAATCTTATAGGTGTATCCAGGGGCTATGATAATCTGCGTGCTGGAATGCAAGGCCTCCAATCCGTTGCGATCCAGATAGTCGATGATGGCTTGTATGGCTTTCATCGGCGTGATGCCTTCCACTAGGTTGCCGTCCTCAGAAAGTTCATAAGGGTCCCATTGGTTCACGTGGAGTTCTTCCTCGCTAGCCTCTGGGTGATGGATGAGATGCACGCCCATGTAGTAGAGGCTCTCGATGGTTCGCACGCTGGTGGTACCCACGGCGATGACACGGCACTCGTGCTTGATGAGTTTCTCCAGACTGCGGCGATGTACCACGATGTATTCGGTGTGCATCTGGTGTCCCTCAATTTCCAAGCTCTTCACTGGCTTGAAAGTGCCCGCTCCCACATGGAGCGTCACTTCCTCTCGGTCGATGCCATGCGCATCAAGATCGCGCAGCACAGCGTCGGTGAAGTGGAGACCTGCCGTAGGTGCAGCCACGCTACCCTTGATTTTGGAATACACGGTCTGATAAGTGGTCTTATCGCTCTCCTCAGTCTTACGGTTGAGGTATGGAGGAATAGGCAATTCTCCCACAGCTTCGAGGATTTCGGCGAAAGAAACATGCTCGTTGTCCCAGTCGAAATCTACCCAGTAGTTGGTCCCTCCACCCTTGGCTATCAGCTCTGCAGCCTCGGCAGAGAGAGCCTCGCCACGGCGCATGGTGGCAGAGAGGGTAAGCTGATGTCCCTTGATTTCGAAATTTCTCCTCAGGCTGCCTTCCTTCCACTTTTTAAGGTTGCCTATCATGCAGAGCCATGAGCAATGACCAGCGGTCTGGAACATCAGCTCATAGTCGGTAGGCTGTGCGGGTTCCATCAAGAAAACCTCGATGAGGGCACCCGTCTCCTTGCGGAAGTGCATTCTTGCCTGTATCACCTTCGTATTGTTGAATACCATCATCGCCCCCTTGGGCAGGTACTCTGGCAGGTGGTAGAACACGTCATCGTTCACCTCGCCATGCTTATAGACCAAGAGCTTGCTGTGGTCTCGCTGCGCAATAGGGAACTTGGCGATGCGCTCGTCGGGCAAATTATAGTTGTAATCACTTATCTTGATATGTTTTGTATCTATCATTGGAATGTGTTATTGGAATGTACTATTATTAATTTCTTATTTAATTCTTATCATATAATCATAAACCGGTCATATAATCATAAGCCGGCTGACCATCAGATGTACGACATCATCAGGATGGAACGTATCACTACATATACGAGGATGAGCATCAAGACGGTCATAATCATGTCGATGTCATCGCAGTCGTAGCCTGTGCTGGTATACTGGTTGGATATATACTTAATCTCGGGAGAGATGCGGCGGTACATCTTATGGCAGAACAGATAGACCACAATGCCAATCACGATGCCCAGCAAAAGTCCGCAAGCCACATCCAGCGGATAATGCACACCCAGGTAGAGACGGGTCCAGCAGTTTACCAGCGACCACAGAATCATAGTGCAGGTAAGCATCTTGCTCCTTACCAAGAGGGAAAAGAACACTGCTATCGCCATCGTGTTGGCGGCATGAGCGGAACAGAAGCCAAAATCCTTGAGACGAAGGTTATCCACTACTTGCACGGCATACTTCACCATCGGGTCGTTAGTAGGTCGCATTCTGGCGCAAAGAGGCTTGATGAGCCCGTCGGCCAAACCGTCGGCCAAGATTACACAGAGCAATGCCGAGCCTGCTATGAGTGCTATCTGCCCCATGGTCTCATTGTTACGCATCACGATGATGAAGAGCACCAGATAGAGCGGTATCCAGGTAAAGCCCGACGTTAGAACCAAAGCTAGCTGGTCGAGCATCACATTGTTGCTGCCGTTAAACCACTGCAGCAACTGAAAATCCATGTCTTGTATCGAACTAAAATCCATCAGAACTTATTTCAGAACTTTTTATTTCTTATATCATTGATTATATCACCTCCAGGATTCAATCTCCTTCAAAGATTAGATTTCCTCCAAGTCCTTGGTCTCGACCCAGCCCTCGCGACCATCGCCCACGAGAATGCCTCGCCATCCTACCATTCCCTTGTCGGTAATATCCACACGGGTACCCTCATGAAGCACAAACTGGTCGGCGCTGCTCTTGGCAGGCGTTTTCTTCACATTCACTGATGGTGAAAGGATGATGGCTCCCGTACGATTGTCGAGTGCCTGCTTCTGCTGGTAAGCGAACAAGTTGCTCACCATAAAAATGAGGAAAAAGAGAATGCCTCCGAAGAAACCTATCTTGCGCAGTAGCATGTGTGGATCAAAGAGATAGAGCAACACAAGCAACAATGCCAGGATGATGCACACGATGCTCGTCTTCGCCCAGTTATCCACGCTAGTATAGTTGACCAACGACTTATACCAGGTCACGAAGAACATCTCGCTCACGGGTGTGATTTTATCGATGGTCTTGCTGCGAGCAAACTGCAGGTTGAAATTGATGTCCGCATCGCCAGGCGAGAGCAGATGTGCACGCTCGTAATTGAGCACAGCCTTGGTGATGTTGTCCGTGCGGAAGTACGCATTGCCAAGGTTATAATATAACTCGGCCGACTCCCCGTCTCTCAAAATGTCCTCGTAGTCGCGAATGGCTTGCTGGTAGTTGCCCTTCTGGTACTCGGTATCGGCATTATCCTTAGTTACAGCCTGAGCCGAAATCGTTCCGAATCCGAACATTGCCAGAAGCAGCCATACGAACGAGTATCCCGCAGGATGCTGCTTGCGCTGCTTGCGAGCCTCATTGATTGCATTTTCTATCTCCATAATCGCTGTCATAGCCGAATCGAAGGTGCGATTCATGTTGCCGGCAGGGTCGCCTGGGGCATATCTTTCGAATTCGCACTCATCGAGGGCGTTGGTAAACTTATCCATAATGTTATCATCCACACCGTGATGAGCTAGTTTCTCACGGATATTGTCACGAGAGAGTTGTTCTACAGGCATATTGAGCTTGTAGCTCACATAACCCCATAGTGCTCTCATCACCTCGTCGTAGAATTCGCCTTGCTTGCCTTGCAGCATCAGCTTGTTGGCTGTGCGTAGGCGTTTCTTAGCCATCTTGCTAGCCTTGTTGGAACGTTTCTTTACAACGTCAGCATTCTCTAAGGCGCGACGGCGGAACACGACAAGTAATACCACAAAGGCAACGAGCGGAATCAAGAGGCTAATCCAATAGCCGAAGCTTCCGAAGAAGAAATCATTAGCCTGACGTTGTGTCACCTTACCTAACTTAATAGTATGTATGTCTTTGTCTGCACTGCCGAAGTCTGCACTCTCATTGCTGGAGCTTCCATCTCCCTTGGCAACGTTCAGCGTGAATGGCTGGGTCTTGATAGTCTTATAAGCGTTAATGCCTGTATCGTAGTATGTAAACTCCACTGCAGGGATGGTGTAAGTTCCTTGGTTGCGAGGCACAGCAAGGAAATCATAAACCATATTGCCTTCCACACCGTTGGCTGTGAGTCGAGTCTTGTCGGTCACCTTGGCATCATACTTATCGAAGTCCTTAGGGAAATTCACCACTGGCTGCTTCAGCAACTTAAGGTTACCAATGCCTCCCACGATGACACGCAAGGTAATAGGTTCGCCTGCTTTGATTTCATTCTTGTCGAGGCATGCAGAAATGTTAAACTTGCCCACGCCTCCAGAGAAGTTGGCTGGTCTCTGTGGCAACGGATCTACCTGCAAGGTGATACCAGGTGCCTGGATGTCCTTGTGTACCTCCACATAGCCAGAGCCACCATTGAAGAATGCCTCCATCGGATCTACGCTTCTGTTTTGCTGTACAACGATTCCCTTGAAGGTTATGGAAGGAATCTCAAGCTTTCCTGTCATCTGCGGATACATCACATACTGGCTCCAAGTTACACACTTGTATGGGCGACCGTTTACCGTCTCCGTATGGAATGTCTTCTGCTGAGGCAGAGGCACCTCTTGGTTATGAAATCCCTTGAGGTCTGGCATCTTGCCCTCCAGCTGAGTGAGATCCACCTGTGTATATACCTTATAAGTCAATAGAATAGGCTCCTGCTCATGCACTCTTTTCTTGCTGGCAGAAACCTTGATAAAGAGGTCGCTGCCCGAGATGGCAGAGCCTGCGGAGCGCATACGAGGCTGGTCGTATGAATCTTGTCCGTGCATATTGGGTGCGCCGCCACTGCGCTGTGCATGTCCCGACACGGTAATCTTCAGTGCTCGTGAAGCAAGTTTTTTGCCATCCACCAGCGCGTGGGATGCACCGATGCTGAAGGTTCCATTCTTTGCCGCATAGAGGGTATAGGTGATGGTAACAGAAGATGATGATGAGGTATGACCATTGATCATCTGGTAACTGGACTGCGAGGAAGTATAAGGTCCCGCTATCACTTCCAGTCCGTCTTGCACACCACCCATTCGAAATTCCTCCACGTCGCGGGTGTTTATGGTATAAGCCACACGGAAGTTTTCTCCTGCCGCGACGTGCGACGGAGCCGACACTGAAATCTGCTGGGCAGCCACATGCACTTGGAAACCTAGCAAACATATCAGTAATATCATATACCAACCTGTTCTTTTCATAACGTTTATATCTATATGTTATATCTCATTTTGTACTTATATATATCTTTGGGCTTATATATAATCTTCTAAAGACATTATTAAATATAGTCCCATTACCAATTTTTGTCGTAGGCTTTTCTGCGCGGTTGGCTCATCGCCTTCTGCAGCTTTCGCTTGGTGGCCTGCTCTTGCTGAACAGCGGCATTGAGGAGCTGCTCGGCATTCTCGCGGCTCATTTTGTCCTGGTTCGGCTGATTCTGATTTTGGTTTTGATTATTCTTATTGTCTTTGTTCTTGTTTTGATTGTCCTTATTATCTTTGTCCTTGTTATTTTTGTTATCTTTATTTTTGTCCTTATTTTGGTCGTTCTTATTCTTGTCCTTGCTGTTCTTGTCCTTATTCTTGTTTTGATTTTTGTTCTGAGGATTATTTTTGAGCAACTTTTTACAAAGGGCAAGATTATAACGCGTCTCATTGTCTTGAGGGTTACATCTCAGTGCCATCTTGTAGTAATCAATGGCCTGCGCATATTCGCGATGATTCTGCATAATGACACCCATGTTATGATAGCCCTTGGCACGGCGAAATTTGTTGGTTTCCAATTGCGTGGAGTTAGCAAACTGCTGCATGGCTGCGGAGTCTTTCTGCTGGGCGAGCAACGCACATCCCAGGTTATAAATAGCTTGCGGATTTCTTTGGTTCTTCGAGATAGCCTTGCGGTACTGCGTTTCGGCGACAGCCCACTTCTGCCCTTTGAAAGCTCGGTTTCCTTGACGTATTAGGTTACGGTCGGTCTGCGCTCCCACCTGGGTTAAGCAAGCCAACAGCAATATCACCGTCATGATTATATTATAATGTATATGTCTCATTATCATATAATTTTATGTATTCGCTCTAATATTCTTTATTTATATGTCTATTTCAGAAGGCTCCAATAAACTTCTCGTTCTAGGAAGATTATTTATCCTTCATTCCAATTCTACGAAAATCTCTTTTGAAGAATTTGATGTTCTTGAGTACAGGATTCTTTGCCTCCATCATACAAACCTCGATGATGAGCAACAAGATAACGAGAATACCCACAGCCTGAAACTGCTCGTCGTAAGCGCTATAGACCACACTGGTCATATCGCCCTTCTGCAATTTAGTGAGATCATCGTTCAAGGCCTTCTCCGCATCGCTCGTATTATCCACGTGGATATACTGTCCCTTACCTGCCTGTGCCAACTCGCGACACATCTGCTCGTTGAGGGCTGTCATCACGGTGTTGCCTGCCTGGTCTTTCAAATAAGAGCCATCCCCCATCGGTATTGGAGCGCCCTTTGGATTTCCAATTCCTAGTATAAAGACGTTGATGCCTTTTTTATTGGCAGCCTCAGCAGCTTCCTTGGCACCGTCCTCATGATTTTCACCATCGGTAATCACGATGATGGCTCTGCCTACATTGTCCTGCTGAGTGAAACTCTTGGTAGCGAGAGAAATGGCATCGCCGATATTGGTACCTTGAGTTTGGATGAGGCTTGGCGAAATATTCTGAAGGAACATCTTAGCCGACACATAATCGGTGGTGATAGGAAGTTGCACGAAGGCATCACCAGCAAAGACGATGAGTCCTATCTTGTCATTGCTGAAGTTGTCCACTAAGTTCTCTATGAGCATCTTGCTCTTGTCTAGTCGAGATGGGACCACATCCTCAGCAAGCATAGAGTTGGAGATGTCGAGACAAATCATTGTCTCGATACCGTTGCGCTTGTCGTGCGAGATCTTGCTACCCATCTGTGGACGTGCCACCATCACGATGAGGAGTGCCAAGGCCGTGAGCATCAGCACGAACTTCACCGTGGGACGGTATTTAGATATATCGGGCATCAGCTGCTTGAGCAACTCGGGGTCGCCCAACTTCTTCAGCTTTGCCTTTCTCCTTCTCCAGCCTACCAAGCGAACCAGTACCAAAACTGGCAACACCCAAAGGAGCCAGAGGAATATCGGATCTTCAAATCTTAGCATTTTAATTATTTGTATATTTTATCTTTTATATTCTTTACACCGCAAAAATCTCATACAGCATGTATCAGATACCACAATCATTGAGACGCATCCTGTCAGACAATATCAATGTTACGGAATTCTTCTGAACCATGTAAGACGGAGTAAAATCTCCAGCAGCAATATTAGCAGAGCACCTAGGGCAAACGGCTGGTATGCCTCGTAACGTTTGGCAAAATGCTTCACATTGAACTTAGATTTCTCTAGTTTGTCAATGTCATGGTAAATTTTCTTCAGCTCGGCTGTACTAGTGGCACGATAGAAGTTTCCGTCTGTGGTTTGTGCGATGTCTCGCAGAGTCTGCGTATCGATTTCCACAGGTATGTTCACATACTGCACTCCCCCAGCCACAGGCATTGGGTAAGGAGCTACCTTATTGGTTCCCACGCCAATGGTATATACACGTATGCCGTAGCTCTTGGCTATCTCGGCTGCTGTCATTGGCGAAATGTCGCCCATATTGTTGCTACCATCGGTAAGAAGAATTACCACCTTGCTCTTTGCCTTGGAGTCCTTGAGACGGGTCACGGCGTTGGCGAGTCCCATACCCACGGCTGTACCATCGTCGATGAGACCACGTGCCGCAATGTCTGTGCGTGTATCCTGCAAGAGACGCAAGAGGCTGGCGTGGTCGGTGGTCATTGGACACTGTGTGAAGGCCTCGCCGGCAAATATGGTAAGTCCGATGTTATCGGTTGGTCGTCCTGAGATAAATTCTGTGGCCACATCCTTGGCTGCCTCCATGCGATTAGGCTTCAAGTCCTCGGCAAGCATAGAGGTGGAGACATCCATGGCAAGCATGATGTCTATTCCCTCCACAGTCTTGTTGTCCCAGGAAAAGTGAGTCTGCGGACGAGCCATCGCACACACGATGAGCACAAAACAGATGCACCTCAACACCATAGGTAGATGGATGAGTCGCACCCTCAAGCTCTTCGGCGCATACTGATAGATGCGTGTGTTGCTCATGCGCATCGTTGGCTCGCTCTTCTTCCTGCTAAGGAAATACCATAGTATATAAGGTATCAACAACAGGAGTAGCAGAAAATATGCTTTACTTGCAAATTCCATTTCTTCAACTTTTTAATAACTTTACATCACGAGTATTGCTACATCACGAGCATCGCAACTTGATAGGTCACATAGGCGAAGATGGCAGCAGCTACGAAACCACCCACCCAAAGCAGGGTTTTAATGAGACGGCGTTGCTGCTGCGACTTCTGGTCTTCCATACTGAGCTGCGGTACCACTTTCTCCTCCTTGGGTTGCTCATCGGTCTTCGTTTGGTCGATGAAGTTGATGGCATTTACCAAATTGGAGTCATTCTCGTTCATCGGGATTTCATACTTGGCGAACTTCACTAGGTCGGCAGTAGAGAAGAGCATTCTCAACTCGTCTATCATCTTTTGGTCGCCCGAAGCACGCAAGTGGTCTATGATTTCAGCGCTGGTCATCTCCATCGCATTAAAACCAAATCGGCTCACGATATACTCACGCAGAGTATTTGTAAGCTGGGTGTAATACTCCTTTTGCGTCTCTTGGCTTGTGGTGGAGTGATGCTGCTTGATATCATGAATCTCACGCAAGGCCTTTTCGTGTGCAGGCACCCTTCTCACGATGCGTATGCGGGTAATGATTGGCTTGTTTTTCTTCAGTCGGTTGCGCAAGTAGAGCATTGCTCCACAAATGATTATCATCAAAAGGCTCAACCAGAAGGCGAAGCTCCATTCTGCCCAAGAAAAGGGGTTATCTTGTACACCCTTGGGTGGATAGAACTGATTAGGGTGGACTGTATCAACAGGTACCGTGAGTACCTTGAGAGCCAGCTGATTACCATGGTAGTTTTTGCCATCAATCTTGACATTGAGTGCCGGAATGGCATACACATTTTCATCAAATGAAGTAAGTGTGTAGTCTCTACTCACCATAATCTGCTCGTCATCCACCTTCATGGTGTCACCCTTGCTTTGCTCCACCACTTCAACGCCAGGTATCATCTGGTCTTGTGGCTTGAAAGAAGGCAATACGATCTTGGCCCCACGCTTGGCGGTGGCCTTGAGATGGAGCACAGTTTGCTGACCGATGAGCATCTGCAACGAGTCGATACGTTGCTCCACCGTTTGGGCAGATGCCTCACCAACGAAGCCCCCCATCAACGCCAACATCAATATGATATTCTTAACTTTGAACATTGCCAATATTAAATTTGAACTTTTAGCTTTGTATCTATCCTCTCTGCTTAAACAGCATCAGCAACGCCTTCGAGAAATCCTCGTTGGTGGCAATGGAAGTCCAGTCCACCTTGCTTTTGGCGAAGGTTTGTCTCAAGTGGTCTTGCTGTCGCATCCAGTTTTGGGCGTGGGCAATACGCAGTTTCTTCGAACTGGTGTCAAGATACATCTCGTGACCAGTCTCTGCATCCACCACTTTCAAGAGTCCGATATCGGGCAATTGCTTGGCACGAGGATCGTACACCTGTATTCCCACTACGTCGTGCTTCTGGTTAGCTATCTGCAAAGGATGCTGATAATCTTTTTGGTCGTAGAAGTCGCTGATGACGAAAGCCGTACAATGACGCTTCATCACTCGGGTGAAGTACTCCAAGGCACAACCTATGTCGGTGCGCTGACTCACAGGATGGAAATCCAGCATCTCACGTATGATATAGAGTATATGCTTGCGTCCCTTCTTGGGAGGGATGTATTTCTCGATTCTGTCGGAGAAGAAGATGACACCTATCTTGTCGTTGTTCTGGATGGCGCTGAAGGCCAAGGTAGCGGCAATCTCAGTGGCGAGGTCGCGTTTCATTTGGCGCATCGTTCCGAAATCGAGCGAACCGCTCACATCCACCAACAGCATCACGGTAAGCTCTCGTTCCTCCTCGAACACCTTGACAAAGGGACGATGAAAACGAGCCGTCACGTTCCAGTCGATGTCTCTCACGTCATCGCCATACTGGTATTCGCGCACCTCGGCGAAAGCCATTCCCCTGCCCTTGAAAGCTGAGTGATACTGGCCGGCGAAGATGTTCTGGCTCAATCCACGAGTTTTGATTTCTATCTTCCGAACTTTCTTTAAGATATCTTGTGTATCCACTTTTTAGCTATAATTATAAATTACAAATCAAGGCACCTCTACCTTATTGATGATACGGCTTACTATTTCTTCGCTAGTTATCTCGCTTGCCTCAGCCTCGTAAGAGAGTCCGATACGGTGACGCAACACGTCGTGAGCCACGGCACGCACATCCTCAGGAATCACGTAGCCGCGATGTTTGATGAAAGCATATGCACGAGCTGCCTTAGCCAAAGAAATGCTGGCACGCGGACTACCGCCGAAAGTAATCATATCTTTCAGCTCTCCTAAGCCGTAACGGTCTGGATAACGGGTAGCAAAAACGATGTCGGCAATATACTGCTCTATCTTCTCATCAATATACACCTCGTTCACAATACTGCGAGCCTTCAATATCTCCTCTGCTGTGGTTACAGGGGTTACGGTAGGCAGACCACCCTGGATGTTCTCTCGAATGATGAGCTTCTCCTCTTCGATGGTAGGATAGTCTATGATCACCTTAAGGAGGAAGCGGTCCACTTGTGCCTCTGGCAGTTGGTAGGTGCCCTCTTGCTCCACAGGGTTCTGAGTAGCCATTACCAAGAACGGATTAGGCATCTTGAAGGTCTGCTCGCCGATAGTGACTTGATGCTCCTGCATTGCCTCAAGCAAGGCACTCTGTACCTTGGCTGGCGCACGGTTGATTTCATCGGCCAGCACGAAGTTGGCGAACACCGGTCCTCGTTTCACATGGAAAGACTCATCTTTCTGAGAATAGATTTGCGTGCCGATAACGTCGGCTGGCAACAAATCAGGAGTAAACTGTATGCGGCTATAATCTGCACTAATCAATTGTGACAATGTTTTGATTGCGAGTGTCTTCGCCAATCCAGGAACACCCTCCAAGAGGATGTGACCATCTGAGAGAAGACCGATAAGGAGACAGTCAACAAGGTGCTTCTGACCAACGATGACTTTGTTCATGCCCATTACCAAATTGGTAACAAACTGACTCTGTTGTTCAATCCGGATATTTAACTCACGGATGTCGATAGCTTCTGCCATAATTCTATACTAAATTTAATTCGTTTTATTTTTGTTGCAAAATTACTCAATTATGGGCACAAAAGCGAAAAATGCTATCTAAATAATATTAAAAATGTTTCACAAAAGCTATTTTTAGAAACTTTTAAATAATTGTCTTTTACAAAAAGCCCCTCTTAGCGATTGGCCAAGAAGGGCTACACATATTCTGTAAATAATCCTGCTATCTATTACGATGTTTCATATACCACGGATGCACAAAAAAATTATATGCCAAAAGGCACGCCACGGTAGTAGCTAGTGCCACATGGAGAAGCAACGAGTCTTGCGAGTCGATTATAGGATTGTCTAAATCGAAAGGCTTATATCCCTTATCTTTCAATACGAACCCCACACCAATACCCAGGCTCAACCCAAACTCCCACGCCAAGAAGAACGAACTCATGCTCGTGCCACGCTGGCAATGCTTGGCAAGCTTGATGTAAAACAACAAGAAACGGCTTCCTATTACACCTAAGCCAAGACCCAAAAACAACGGCACCACTACTTCACGAGCGAAATCTTGATCACTGAGGCTCACCAGTTCCGAAGCTCCCAAAAGTATCAAGCCTGCCACAGCCTCACTCTTCAAATCTGCGTCAGCAAATACGAACTTCTCTGCCAAAAGAGCAAGTACCAAACCGCCCAAAATCATCAAGAAAACACTGGCAGAATGAATGATACAGAAATACAATCCAGCAGCGAAAAGGATGAGCGCCAAATTGATAAACAAAGGAAGCCCCTGAGGCAAGAAGAAGCGATCCCAACTGAAAAGTGGCAAATGCTCGGCCGGTGCCTTAAACGGGAACTTCACGCGTGAAACCAACATAAAGGCTGCCAACGCCAAGCACGAAGCTACAGGAAAAACAAGTCTCACCCCCATCGTTTGATAGACAAGAATTGCGACCAAAGGACCAATGGCTATAGAGAAACGTGCGAACCAAGAGGTAATATGATTTGCCTCCGTGCGCTGGAACGACTCGCAAGTGTCAATAATCAGCGTACTGGCAAGGCTCATCTGCGCCAAACCTAGAAACGCGCCAAGCAAAACTCGACTTACAATGAGTACTTCAAAACCCAGCTTAACTTGCCAAAAAGTCTCAATATAATATAGCACGAACAAACAAATTACTACTCCGATTATTGAGATTTGACAAACTCTATTTCTCCGGTATCGCTGCACCAAGTAAGAACAAAATCCCCCCAATAAGAATATACCCAATCCATACGCCCCCATTACGCAACCTATATGCCATGGGCGATACCCCTCTGACATCATGAAATAGGGAACGGCAATGATCAGCATATATACACTCGTCATCAATAGGAGATTGGCAAAGCACAATCTCCAGAAATCACGATGCCACAATTTTATATGTATGGGCGTGTTCTGAGTATCCATAAAAACTCTTTTGAAATCAATACTTTAAATTAGTCCTTGCAGATTAGTAACTTTCTTCCGAGCTTGGGTAGCTTACATTCTTCACTGCTTCCACATAAGCCCTCACGCCCTTCTGCATCTCCTCGCCGACTTGGGCAAAGTGGCGCAAGAACTTAGGTTTGAAACCCTGAGTCATACCCAAAGCATCGGCATAAACCAAAACTTGTCCATTGCAACCGTTACCAGCTCCTATACCGATAGTTACAGCTTTTACCTGACGTGAAACTTCATCTGCCAACTTAGCCGGTACTTTCTCCAACACGAGGGCAAACACACCAGCCTTGTCAAGAGCAAGTGCATCACTGACAAGTTTCTCCGCCTCTGCATCCTCTTTGGCGCGAATTCCATATCCACCAAACTTATTCACACTCTGAGGTGTAAGTCCCAAGTGACCGCAAACAGGGATGCCAGCATCCACCATCGCTTTCACGGTATCAGCAATTTCCACGCCACCTTCCAGCTTCAGTGCATCTACCCCAGTCTCCTTCATCATACGGCAAGCATTTCGAAGTGCCTCCTCACGGCTAATCTGATAGCTACCAAAAGGCATATCGCACAACACAAGGGCATGGTGACATGCTCTAGCGACGCTTCGTGCATGATATATCATCTGATCTACAGTGATAGGCAATGTATCTGCATTGCCCGCCATCACATTGCTGGCAGAGTCGCCTACCAAGATGCTGTCGATGCCAGCAGCATCAATAATGCCAGCGGTAGTAAAATCATAGGCCGTAAGCATTGTGACCTTCTCGCCTACCGCTTTCATCTCAGCAAACGTCTTGGTCGTTATTTTCTTTTTATCCGTTGATAAATATCCCATTTTATCTTATATTATTGTTTATATATAGCAATTATAATGAGTTAAACTTTTATTTCCTTAATGCGCAATACGAATCAACAATTTGCTTTAGTTCAGCGAAAGTAAAGTTCTGATAGTCATTGATTACGTAATCGCAATATGGCTGTATGGCATCAATTGGATTGGTCGTGGCAAGTCCAAGAGTAAATGCACCAGAGCTACGCACTGCTTTCAAGCCATTAAAGCTATCCTCCAACCCCACGCATTCCTCGGGCTTGACACCAAAACATGCAGCTCCCTTGAGATAGCAATCTGGATCCGGCTTACTCTTTGCAAAGTCCTCACTGGTTAGAACTCGTTCAAAGTAGGACTTAAACTCTGGATGCTGTTCGTAAACATTGCGCATTTTAACCATATTGCTACTCGTAACGACAGCACACTTCACACCATGAGCACGCAAGTCTTTTACAAAATTTTCGAATCCTGCGATGTAAGGATACGACATATTGCGTTCGAATGCATCAAGCCGAGCAGTAATCTTTGCTTGTTCCGTCTTAGGATCTGTGTAGCCTTCTATATGGGCAAACGTAGCTTCGGAAGAGAAATACTTGTCATAGATTTGAACCAAAGTTTGCCCTTTAATACGATGGGCGAAATCAGGAAGTTCAGGATGATACTCCTTACCTATAGTTCCCCAAAACACCGTATATTGGCTCTCGGTCTCAAACACCACGCCGTCTAAATCGAACAATGCTGCTTTTATCATAAGTCTATTTTACTTTTATTTTATATTAAGAATCGCTCACTTTTAGCATTAGCCGACTGAGCCACAGAAGGACAGTCGCTAAGGGGCGATTATGTTAGAAAACACATTTTCGAGTGCAAAGGTACATATTTTTTTATTAAGTTAGATGCAAAACCAGCACAAATATATAAAAAAAACTTATTTTATTTTGTTTTATCTATAATTTACACTACCTTTGCATCGAATTATATACATTAATTTATATATTGTGACAAGACAACACTGTATTAAGATTTAAAGTAAAAATTAGATTATTAGATAAAAAGAAATGAACATCATAGAGAAATATTTTCCGCAGCTTTCCGACAAGCAGAAAGAGCAGATAGCCGCACTCGACGGACTGTATCGTGACTGGAACGCAAAAATCAACGTTATCAGCCGCAAGGACATCGACAATCTCTACGAACACCATGTGCTTCACTCCATGGCCATTGCCAAGGCCATTAACTTCCGTCCAGGTACAGAGATACTGGATTTCGGATGCGGCGGTGGATTTCCAGGAATACCTCTTGCCATACTATTTCCAGAGTGCAAATTCAAACTCATTGACGGAACTGGCAAGAAAATCAAGGTATGCAAAGAAGTGGCAAGTGCCATAGGACTAGAGAACTTGGTGGCGGAGCACCTACGAGGAGAAGAAGAGAAAGGCAAATACGACTTTGTGGTAAGCCGAGCCGTGATGCAATTGCCAGACCTGATGAAAATCATCAAGAAAAACTTCAAAAAACAGGGACAAAACGCCCTTCCCAATGGACTGCTTTGCCTAAAAGGCGGCAACCTGAAAGAGGAGCTCCAGCAATACTACAAAATATCAGAGATAACACCTCTCAGCACCTTCTTCGACGAGGATTGGTTTACGCAGGACAAACAACTAGTTTACGTACCGGCGTAACTCAGAGCTCCTAAGTATAGCATTACATTCCTCTCTAAAAGAGCATTTAGAAATTCAAAACTCTACATAATTCAAAGCATTACATAAGAAAATATGTTGCACATCGAAAGATTCCAAGTCAATATGTTGCAGGAAAACTGCTACGTAGTAAACGATGACACCCTGGAATGCGTCATCATAGACTGTGGTGCCTTCTATCCAGAAGAGCGCAAAGCCATCACCGAATATATCAAGAGTAACGAGTTGAAGCCTGTACACCTACTCGTAACCCACGGCCACCTAGACCACAACTTCGGCAACGACACCATCTACAAAGAGTTCGGGCTGAAGCCAGAAGTATCACAAGGCGATGAGAAACTGATGAAGAATCTCAGCCAGCAAGCCGAAACGTTCTATCAGATGAAACTCGACACCCAGTTTCCACCTATCGGACATTTTTTCGAAGACGACGAGGTCATCAAGTTTGGCAACCATGAGTTTACCGTCATCCAGACACCAGGTCATAGCAATGGATCGGTAACTTTCTACTGTGAGGCTGAGCACGTAGCATTCACAGGCGACACCCTCTTCAAAACCTCCATCGGCAGAACCGACTTTCCTGGAGGAAGTATGTTCCGCATCATCAACAGCCTGCGCCATCTCGGCATGCTGCCAGACGAAACCAAGGTACTGCCTGGACATGGCGAAGCCACCAGCATTGGCGAGGAACTTGAGCACAATCCATATATGGATAGATAAGACTGAGGAAAACGACAAACTTTCTAGCATCAATATAAATGACGATTCATCAATTGAAGAAATCGAACACGGAAAAAATCATCCTAGGAATAGATCCGGGCACCAACGTGATGGGCTATGGCGTAATACGAGTCTTGGGAAACAAAGCTGAACTAGTGGTGATGGGGGTCATCGACATGCGAAAAGAGAAAGACCCCTACCTGCGACTCGGCAAGATATTTGAGCGAGTTACGGGCATCATCGACTCCTATTTACCCGACGAGATGGCCATCGAGGCTCCTTTCTTTGGCAAGAATGTACAGTCGATGCTCAAACTAGGCAGGGCACAAGGCGTAGCCATCGCTGCCGCTATCCACCACGACGTGCCTATACACGAGTATGCACCACTGAAAATCAAGATGGCGATAACCGGACAAGGACAGGCTTCTAAGCAACAAGTGGCAGCCATGCTACAACGTATGCTGAACATCAAGGAAGAAGAAATGCCTAAATTCATGGATGCGACAGATGCCCTAGGTGCTGCCTACTGCCATTTTTTACAGATGGGAAGACCTGAGACTGATGCCAAGCACTATAGCAATTGGAAAGATTTTGCACTGAAAAACCAGAGTAAAGTGGATGGAAGAAGTGGAGCTAGCCCTCTCACAGGTCCGCAAGCCCAACTACTAGCGGCTCTTAGGAAAGTCTAGGCAACTATATCTAGGTGTAACTTTTCAAATTTTTAATTGATTTAGATGCAACATTTCGAAATACAACTGGATTAAGATTCAACATTTCAAAATATATAAGAGCGATGCAAAAGATTATTAGCATTAAGGACGGCGTAACCCGTATGCCTGAGTGGCGTATGGCGGAGCCGGTAAACTTCGAGGCCTGCGACGGCGAGCACATTGCCATTGTCGGTCCTAACGGTGGGGGCAAGTCGATGTTTGTCGATATGATAGTTGGCCGCCATCCACTTCTGATGCACGACCCCGACTACGACTTTGCGCCAAGCACCAAGCCGATGGTGAGCGACAACATCAAGTATATCACCTTCCGTGATACTTATGGGGGCGACAACGACCGCACCTATTTTCTCCAGCAACGGTGGAACCAACTCGAAATAGACGAGAATACGCCTATTGTAAAGGACAAGTTGGAAGAAGCCTACCAAATGGCTGGCGATGATACACCAGAGCGTAGAAAATTGCAACAGCACATCTACGAACTCTTCCACATGCACCATCTGTTAGACAAATATACCATTCTCTTAAGTAGTGGAGAGCTGAGAAAGTTCAAACTTGCCTCCACCCTATTCTCTGAGCCACGTGTGCTCATCATGGACAATCCGTTCATCGGTCTCGATGCCGACACACGCGACCAACTGAAGGAGCTTCTCAAGACATTGGCTTCAGAGCATGCCCTGCAAATCATCCTCGTGCTTAGCAAGAGCGACGACATACCAGACTTCATCACCCACGTGGTGGAAGTCAAGGACATGAAGGTAATGCCAAAACTTACCAAAGAGGAATACTTGTCACAAAGAGCACCTATGCCTTCAAGAGTGCTAAGCAAGGAATTGGAAGAAGCCATCATCAACCTTCCTTACAGCGATAGAGAATACCACAGTCAGGAAGTGGTAAAAATGAATAAGGTGCGAATCCAGTATGGAGAGCGCATCATCCTGAAGGACCTCGACTGGACTGTCAACAACGGTGAGCGTTGGGCGTTAAGCGGTCAAAATGGTGCTGGCAAGAGCACGCTTTTGAGCCTTGTCTGCGCCGACAACCCCCAGAGCTATGCCTGCGACATCGCCCTCTTCGGAAACCCTCGCGGCAGCGGCGAAAGCATTTGGGACATCAAGAAGCACATCGGTTATGTATCACCTGAACTTCACCGTTCCTATCAGAGAGACATGCCTGCTATCCGCATCGTGGCCAGTGGACTGATGGATTCCGTAGGTCTTTACGTGAAGCCCAAGGAAGAGGATATGGCGCAATGCAGATTTTGGATGAAGGTGTTCGGACTAGAAGGCTTGGAAGACAGGGGGTTCTTAAAACTTTCCAGTGGAGAGCAACGTCTTGTTCTCTTGGCACGTGCGTTCGTAAAAGACCCAGAGCTTCTGATTCTCGATGAGCCATTGCATGGCCTCGACAACAGAAACCGTCGCCTTGTAAAAGACATCATCGAAGCATTCTGCAAGCGCAAGAACAAGACAATGATTATGGTCACACACTACAAGGAGGAGCTTCCTGCATGCATCGACCATAGCATATTCTTGATAAGACATACAAAATAAAACATAAGAAAAGGAATCACCAGGTGTGTCCATACCAGTGATTCCTTTTCTTATGTTAGCGTATTTATATGGTCACTTTCTTATGTCCACTTAATGGATTCCTGTAAATTGTCCCATAAAGAGGATAGCTCCACTCTGCGCATCCTGGATGAGATATACGAAAGGATGATCGGCATGAAACTCCACATCTCGATATTCCATCGGCGCAGCAGACATCACCATCACTGCTGCAGTGACGGCAGCTGCCTTTGTACCTTGCTCACTCACCTCGATTTTCGCCTTCTGGATCATTTTGCTCACAAAGAAATTCCCCTTGGAAAAGTTGCTGAAATCTGCCACTCCAGATTGGAAGATGGAAGGTGCACCTAAGTCGCTGACGATTTGGTTGAGTGGCAGCTCTTGCTCTATCGTAAACTTAGGTAGCTTGAGATTCACCATACAGTCCTCCAACTCGCTATTCAGTTTTTCCAATCGTTCCGCATTTAGCAGTTTCCTCAAGTCGTCGATACTCTTGCCCTCATTAGGAAGGAACACCAGCATCCTGTAACTTCCATTGCCGTAAGGCATCTCCAGTGTCTTAAACACATCATTCTCTGCATAAGCGAATTTAGTAATTTGATGCATCATATCTACCTTTTGGATGTCGCGAGTGTAACCACGGAAGTTTTCCTTTTTAGTGAATTTCGCATCAAATTTCTTCTGCCATGTTCCGTTAAAATAGATGGCATTCATCCAATAAGACACGGCCATAGGCTCCACTTGATCTATAATCTTAGATATCATGCCGTGGGTTTTATCATGGCACCAACCATTGATACGCTCTAGACTGGAAGGCGAAGAGAAGTCGAGGCGCTCAATGCCTGCCTGGTAATCATTGCTTACCTGACGAGCGAAATCTTTGCTAACTTCGTATTTTTTATTCACGGCTATGTAATTGGCAATATCCACCGTAGTCTGCTTATCCAGTTTTCCAGCTGTGGAGAGAATAGCCCTGTAAGTCTCGTTGAGGTCTTTAAGAGCCACCCCTTCGCACCCTATCGCTTTTAGTATTTCCTGTCGGGTGGTACCGTCTGCACCATTGGCGAGCATTCCCATCAGATAGGCTACACTCAGTGGTGAAACCACCTGTGAAGACTGATTCGAGACCTTGTCGAAAAGTTGGAACGCAAAAGTATTATTATTTTTGACTATCGCACGCTGAGCATCAGATAGTATCAAATAATTATTGTCAATGGCTTCATCTACTCGAACTATAGGACTATTGTTACTAGCTTTCGGAGCTTTGGACAACATCTTGCTTGTTGTCCCACAGGCTCCCATTGTTAAAGCAGCCCCTATCAGGAGGACTGCACTTGTCATCTTAGTGTTCTTTATCATATTCTTTTTATTTATGTTCTTTATCATAACCTTCTTCTTTCTTAAAAACTAAAATAATAATGCGAATGCGCAAAAATCCTTGCATCCGGAATCATACAATTAGTGATTGTTAACTAAAAAAGCAGGTCGCACATCATGGCAACCTGCTGATATCCTATTTTGTAACTCTGAACCAATCGACATCAATCCAACCTCGATTCGTCTTTCCAAAAGGCTCTTTAGCCAGGAAGCCTATTTTAGCCCCTATCCATTTATCCTCTTTCATAGTAAACTCATCGCCCACGGTCTGGTACTTCTTGCCATCCGTACTGAATGCGAACTTCATCTTTCCATCGCTTACCAACATACGCATATAAATATCCTCATGAATAGCAGGTTGATAGTCTATCTTGTCGGCAGAGGTAGGCTTCAAGGTTGCAAGCACCTTTATTTTTTCCACACCTTCTTTGTCAGCCTTGTGACAAGTGATTTGCTGCAACTGGAACTCATCGCCAACTCTCTTAACCACAAGCGCAGTATAGTCCAATCCCATCATGATGATACCTCCCATCTGGTTTTGGCCTTTAGCAGTGAGCTGTAATTTGGCTGTGGCGGTGAAGTCATCTGCCGGTGTCTTCTGCAACAGCAGGTTAGGTGTGTGCCAGATGGTCTCATCGCTCTTATGGGTGTAGATGCGGTACTTACCCCAGGATGTAGGCATACCAAACCACTGCTGATAGTTAGCGTGCCATTGCCACTGCAATCCCAGCTTTGGCTGGTTGAACTCATCACTCTCAACAGGATTCATGTTTGTATGGCTGCTCGCCTTCGGCATCTTATAAGTCTCGTATGGTTCACCGCAATAACCCTTGGCTGGCACCTTGCCCATCACAGGCCAGTTGTCTTTCCAAGTAACCGGCTGCAAGTGTACCACTCGACCGTACGCCTCCTTGTCTTGGAAGTGGAGAAACCAATCTTCGCCATACGGGGTGTGCACCCATCCGCCCTGGTGAGGTCCATTGATTCTGCTCTTGCCCTGCGCCAAAACTTTCTTTGCCTCGTAGGGACCATAGGGAGACCTTGAACGCATAGCCACCTGGAAGCCCTCGGGAACTCCCCCTGCAGGGAACATCACCCAATACCAGCCGTTGCGTTTATAGAACTTAGGTCCCTCGCAGGTGCGATACTCCGTACCATTGCCATCGAAAACGATAACGGGGGCGCTGATAGCTTTGGTTCCTTCGGCATTCAACTCACGAACCGTGATGACTGAAGCAAAGCGATTGCGAGAGTTAGCCCATCCATTGACGAGATAAACTCTGCCGTCCTCATCCCAAAGAGGCGACGTGTCTATCATTCCCTTGCCTGAAATCACACAGACTGGCTCTTCCCATTTGCCAGCAGGATCTTTGGTCTTCACCATAAATACGCCATAATCTGGGTCTCCCCAGTAGATATAGAATTCGCCATTGTGATAACTGATGCAAGGTGCCCATACGCCATTGCCGTGCGAAGGCTTGTCGAACTCGCTTTCTGGTTGAAGCTTTGTTACAGCGTGACCTATCAACTCCCAGTTGACCAAGTCCTTACTGTGAAGGATTGGCAAGCCTGGAATACAGTTGAAGCTGCTGGCAGTCATATAGTAGTCGTCCCCTACGCATATCACGTCTGGGTCGCTATAGTCGGCATTAATGACTGGGTTCTTATACATGCCATTTCCCAAGTCTGGATTCCAAACATTAGAGATGTACGGTTGTTCAGAGATGGCGATTCCCGTCTTAGATGTCTGCGCAACCCCCAACAAGGGGATAGCCAACAAGCTATAAAAGAGTAGATTTCGTTTCATAATTGTAGTTTTGTTAGAATTGTTTGTTATATTTTTGCTTGAATTGTTTGTTATATTTTTGCTTGAATTGTTTGTTATAGTTTTGCTTGAATGTTTGCTATTGTTTTTTGAGTGCTTGTTCAAATATGATGAGATGATAGGCTACTTCGCACCTTTGCCACCAGGCAACACGCGGAGATGGTATCTATTGCCATCATATTCCACACGCATAAGACTACCATCTTTAGCAATCTTTGCCAAATCCAAAGCCACATGGCCCATAGTCCTGCGCAAATTGAGTTCGATACATGGCACAATCTCAAAGTCGCCCTCGGCAGCCAGAGTACCTCCCCATCTATCTGTGTCGCCTTTGGTACAAATCATCATATCTATTCCAAACGGACCACTATAGACTTCCTTTAATGCGGGCTCCAATGTGGATATAAGTCGATTACGCACAGCTTGTAACGTATATTCGTTTACGTATTTCTGCAAGATTTCCACCTTTTCTTCTTCAGAGCATAGCAGATTACCAGTATAGGCATTCTTTACGGTATCAAAGAGGGAAAGTCCCCTATAGATAACCTTGCCATCACGCATTTCAAACTCCATGCCGAAGTCTTTCACCTTATTATAATATGGCTCCACGGTGACACCACCTTGGTGGAAAATGATATTGGCAGCCCAACGTTGGAACGCTGGATAATCACCATCGGTGCGAAAATCATTGGTCGAAACATATCTCACTCCCCTACCGCTACTGCTCCAAGGAGCCTTGACCACAGCCTTACCCAGGAGCATCACACGCTCCTTGACCTGCTCATAACTTTTTGCATAGACCACACCCTGCTGCAAATGCTCAGCAGCCCACTGGCGACTGCTTATCTCGCGCACCTTATTAATAGTAGAATCTGTGGGGCACATAATTTCTGGCATTCCGATACGTTTCAACTCCTCCTTCAGACTAAGGTCCCATCCCCAAGGATGAACGCTATCGATGAATTCACTCTTGAGCATGTGCTCAAGTTGAGGCTTCGTGATAAACTCCACTCTGTCTGAGATGCGTTCTCCTAAGTGGCGCACCTTATCGAGTGCATTGTCGATGTCATCGACAAGCACCAAATCACCCTTATCAGCCCATAAGGCTGGAATGTAAGCGAGGTCGCTACGCAACTGTCTGCCCGCATGGGGAGCTGTGAACTGTCGCAAATTAGCAGCCAACGCCAAGTCATGTTCTGGATTAAAGATATGTAGTTTCATGTTGCAAAGATACGAATTATTGGGAGAAAAACGGCAGAAATGGGCGAGTTTTACTTAGAAAAGTGCTAAATAATGAAAAAAAAGTTAGTTTTTGCTATCTAGGGTTTGCAAATTGGAAATATATTATTACCTTTGCAACTGAAAAAACAAATTAGAATCAAGATTAAGCGCATGGAAGAAGCATTCTTCAGAACACATACATATCTCGTAGAACATACGGACGCCCCTGTAAGACGTTCGCTGATGGACGAAATAGACTGGCGAGACCGAATGATAGGCATCAAGGGAACCAGAGGTGTAGGGAAATCCACATTCCTGTTGCAATATGCCAAGGAGCACTTCGGACCTTACGATCGCAAGTGTCTGTATGTGAATATGAACAACTTCTATTTTCAAAGTAGAGGTATAGCAGACTTCGCAGGCGACTTCGTGAGACAGGGCGGCAGGACGCTGCTTATCGACCAAGTGTTCAAACAGCAAGACTGGAGCAAGGAACTCCGCAAGTGCTACGACCTGTATCCCGAGTTGAGAATCGTATTCACAGGCTCTAGCGTTATGCGCCTGAAAGAGGAGAACCCTGAGCTTAACGGCATCGTGAAGAGCTACAACCTACGAGGCTTCTCGTTTCGAGAGTTCATCAACCTGAAGACGGGTAACAATTTCCAGGCTTACGACCTGGATGACATCCTGCATAATCACGAACACATCATCAAGCAAATATTGCCAAAGGTGAGTCCGATGAAATATTTCGACGATTACTTGCATCATGGCTTCTACCCCTTCTTTTTGGAACAGCGCAACTTTACGGAGAATCTACTAAAGACGATGAATATGATGACTGAGGTCGATATCCTCCTCATCAAGCAGATTGAACTGAAGTATCTGCCAAAAATCAAGCGCCTGTTCTATCAGCTTGCCGTGGAAGGAGCCAAGGCTCCCAACGTGAGCCAGCTGGCGGAAAGCATCAACACAAGCCGTGCCACCGTGATGAACTACATCAAATACTTGGCGGACGCTCGACTCATCAATATGATTTACCCAGAAGGACAGGACTTCCCCAAGAAACCTTCCAAGGTGATGATGCACAACCCAAACTTGATGTACGCCATCTATCCCATACAGATAGACAAACAGGAAGTGATGGAGACTTTCTTCGTTAATTCTCTCTGGAAAGACCACAAAGTGCATCAGGCGGGCAAGGATCACTTCTACACGGTGGACGGGAATCGAAAATTCAGAATTTGCGATGCACAAGCTCCTAACAAGATGAGGAGCAACCCAGACACCATCTACGCTCGATACAACACCGAGGTGGGCAAGGACAACAAGATTCCTCTATGGCTACTCGGGTTCCTTTATTAAAAAAGGAAGCGTTCAATACCTTCGGGATCAAGACGAAAGTTCGAATAAGAATTAAATACAAAACATTTTTAATATTTTATCTAAAAGTAAAATGGCTAAAGAAAAAAAATTTATCACTTGTGATGGTAACACAGCTGCCGCTCACGTAAGCTATATGTTTACTGAGGTTGCTGCCATCTACCCTATCACTCCATCATCACCAATGGCGGAGCATGTAGATGAATGGGCCGCTAAGGGTCGTAAGAACCTCTTCGGTCAGAAAGTTTCTATCCAGGAAATGGAGTCTGAGGGCGGTGCAGCAGGTGCTGTTCACGGTTCTCTCCAGGCAGGTGCCTTGACTTCAACTTACACTGCTTCACAGGGTTTGTTGTTGATGATTCCTAACATGTACAAGATCGCTGGTGAGTTGCTCCCTTGCGTGTTCAACGTATCAGCTCGTACATTGGCCTCTCACTCTCTCTGTATCTTCGGTGACCACCAGGATGTAATGGCTTGCCGCCAGACAGGTTTCGCTATGTTCTGCTCTGGTTCTGTTCAGGAGGTTATGGACCTCTCTGCAGTTCCTCACTTGGCTACCTTGGAGACAGAGGTTCCTTTCATTAACTTCTTCGATGGTTTCCGTACCTCTCACGAGTACCACAAGATCGAGGAGATGGATATGGAAGATATCCGTCCTTTGGTTAACCCAGAGTACATCAAGCGTTTCCGCGACCGTGCTTTGACTCCAGAGCGCCCTGTGACTCGTGGTACCGCTGAGAACCCAGAGACATTCTTCACACACCGTGAGGCTTGCAACGAATACTACGATAAGATTCCTGAGGTAGTAGAGAAGTACTGCCAGGAGATGACTAAGATCACAGGTCGTGAGTATCACCTCTTCAACTATTATGGTGCTGAGGATGCTGAGAACATCATCATCTTGA